>JADLDF010000076.1 GCA_020846815.1 Gammaproteobacteria bacterium
CCGGACCTGACCAAGATCGCCGAGCACCGCGGCGAGGCCTATCTCAAGGCCTACATGCGCGACCCGCCGAAGTTCTACGACGAGCGCCGGCACCGGCGGCTGATGCCGCGGCAGGCCTATCTCGAGGACGCGGTCACGGTGCACGTGCGCACGGTCGAGGCGGAACCGGCCACCTGGGTCGAGGCGACGCTGGCGCGCCATCCGGGCGAGCTCGCGCGCGTACGGCGACAGTTCGAGTCGCTGCGTCCGGAGCGCCTGCGGCTGCGGCGCCAGCCCGACGGCGACGAACCCGACCTCGACGCCTGCGTGCAGGGACGCGCCGAGCTGCGCGCCGGCGGACTGCGGCGCCAGGACTGGTACGAGTCGCGGCGCCCGGGGAGGCGCAGCCTCGCGCTGCTGCTGCTCGTCGATGCCAGCGGGTCGACCGACGGCTGGATCGACAGCGGGCGGCGCGTCATCGACGTGGAGCGCGAAGCGGCATTGCTGGTCGGCCATGCGCTCGAGCCGGTGGGTATGCCGTTCGCGATCGCGGCCTACTCGGGCGAGGGGCCGCATGGCGTGGTGCTGCGCCTGCTGAAGACCTTCGACGAAGCCTGGCGGGACACGGTCGCGCTGCGCATCGGCGGCCTCGAGCCGGAGCGGCTGCCCGCCGCGCTGCTCGACTGGACGCGGCGACTGCTGGTGCAGTGAGGGCGGCGCTGCGGTGCGCCCCGCGCGCGTCCTGGACAACCTTCCCCCCTCGTGCCTGTCGACGGGCGCGCCAGTCGTGGGCGTCGACCCGCGCAGCACCGCCCCGCTGCACCCGCGGCCGGCGCCTCTGAGGCGCGCGGCGGGTTGCGGCAGCTCCCCCCATATCCATCGAAAGACACGAGGGGGGTCGGCTCGTCAGTATCGGCAGCAGCGTGGCGCTCCAGGTTGCATCCCAGCAACAGCCAAGCGCGGCACCATGCCTGCCGATCATCACCGATAATTGCGCCGCACGTGAAGCCCTTTGAAGGGCCATGGCGAGCCCACCCGTCGTTTCGTCGCTTCAGCGCCACACGCAGCCGCGGCGGTCGAGCACCGGGGAGTCGATTAACATGGGCATCCCCGATCGCCGGAAGCCGGCCATGCCCACCTCCGTCCAACCCGACTACGGACCGCGCGCCCGCGTCGGCATCGCCACGCCCCAGGCCAATCCGACCGTCGAGCCGGAGCTGCGCGCGCTGCTGCCCGCGCCGATCGGCGTCTACGCGACACGGCTCGTGCATCCAGCGCCGCGCGTCGAGGAACGGCTCGATCACTACGTCCGGCACATGGCCGACGCGGCGCGCAGCTTCGGCTCGCTGAACCTGCGCGCCTTCGGCTTCGGCTGTACCGGCTCGTCCTACCTCGCCGGCCGCGACCTCGAGCAGCGGCTGTCGGCCGAAGCGGCCGCGGCGGTGAAGATCCCGGTGATCACCGCGGCGCAGGCGATCCGCCTCGCGCTCGAGACGCTCGGCGCGCGCGCGATCGCGCTGGTCTCGCCCTATCCGCAGGCACTCGCCGAGGCGGGCTATCGCTACTGGGAGGACGCGGGCCTGCGCATCGTCGCGAAACGCCGCGTCGACCTGACGCTGACCGACACCCACCGCATCTACGAGCTGACCAGCGACGATGCGCTCGAGGCGCTGCGACGCGTCGGAACCGCGGGCGCCGAGGCCGTGGTCGCGAGCGGCACCGGCATGCCGACGCTGCGCGCGCTGCGCACGCTGCGCGGCGAGACCGCGCTGCCGGTGCTGTCGTCGAACCTCTGCCTCGCCTGGGCGCTGCTGCGCGCGGTCGCACCGGAGCTCGCGCCCGAGTCACCGGTCGGGCTGCTCGGCACGAGCTGATCCACGACGGCGACGGTGACGCGATCGTATGCGATTGCACACCAAGACCGTTGCGCGGCCTGCGGTGCGGGCATGCCGTGAGGCGGCTACTGCGGTAACGGGGACATTCGAACCGGGCGCCTTCCTACAGAAGCAGCATGCCACGACGCTGGGCGGCACGGCCTGCCGCGGCGCCGCGGTCGTCGCGCCATGGTCGGCCCGCGCGATCATCGGGACTTCTTCAGCAGGTCGGCGAGGATGAAGTTCGGCACTGCCGAATTGTCCCAGCCGAGCTCCTTCGAAGGCTCGAAGCCCCAGCGCAGGATCACGAGATCCTGCGACGGGACGATCCAGGTCGTCATGTAGCCGCCGCCCATGAGATAGGCGACGTCGTCGACGAGATAAGGCCGCAAAGTCGGCATCTGCAGCAGGCCACGGCCGCCGGGCGGCTTCGCTTCCGGCGTGCCAGGCTTCCAGCCGAGCCAGACGTGCAGGCCCTTATAAGGATTCAGCTTCGAAGGCTTCAGCATTTCGGCGACGTAGTCCGCGGGCACGACCTGCAGATCGCCGACGCGGCCCTGCCGGGCGATCATGCGGCCGACGCGCAGCCAGTCGGACAGCGCGCTGCGCATGCAGCAGAGCGTGCGTGCATGGCCCCTGGCATCGACGTTCAGCGTCGCAGTGCCGGCGCCGAGCGGACGCCAGAGTTTTTCGGAGAGGTATTCGGCGAACGGGCGGCCGGTGGCGCGTTCGACGACCATGCCGAGCACCTGCGAGTCGACCTGGTTCAGCCCGAACACCGTGTCGGGCTCGGCGACCTTGGGGAACAGCGACACGGCGCGCCAGACGTCGGCGCCCTCGGTGAGCTGCACGACCGGGCTCTGCGGCCCGCCGTCGCGCGTGCGGTCGAGGCCGGCGAGACCGCTAGCCATGGTCAGGAACTGACGGATCGTGATCCGGCCGCGCGCATCGTCGCGCCATTCGGTGAGGTAGTTCGCGGCCGGCTCGTCGATGGAGCGGATCCGGCCCTCGCCGATCGCGATGCCGATCAGCAGCGAGGACAGCGTCTTGGTGAACGAGCGCACCGGCAGCATCTGGCCCGGCCAGTAGCCGTCGGCCCATTTCTCGTGCTCGATCACGCCCTTGCGCATCACCAGCAGCGCGTAGGTGTTGCGCGGGAAGGCCCAGTCGACGGACTGCTGCCAGGCTGCGGCGGAAATCGTGCCGCGGCCCTTGGCGACGCGCGGCAGCTCGCCCTTCTGCTCTCCCTCGACCAGTACGTTCGGGTTGTAGAAGGACGGCGGCTTGGGGAACTCCTGCGGGTTCGCAAGCAGGTCTTCGTAGCGCGACCAGAAGAAGAAGGCATCGCGGTTCTGCTGCACCCAGCGAATCGCGATGTCGTGGGGCCCGACAGTTGCCGTCGCTGTCTCTGTCGCCGGCGCCGGCGCCGATGCCGATGTCGGTGCCGATAGCGATGACAGCGGCGGCAGCGGCGGCGAAGCCGATACTGCGACGCCGGCCGGCACGGCCTGTGCCATGGGCGGCACAGCGGTACGCGGCTGCTGGGCAGATGCCAGCGTGGCGAGCACGAAACCGGCGCCGAGCGTCGCGACCGCAGCGAGCCGCGGGGATTGCAGGACCTGCGCGAGCAGGGGACGCGAGAGACGACCGACGCCGCAACCCGATGCGACGCGCGTGACGAGGATCTGTCGTTCCATCTTGGTCGCTGCTCCCTGCTGCACCGATATCGAGCACCGGCCCGCCGCATCGTTGCAGGAAGCGCGTGGCACGTCACCTGCGGACCGCACCGGCTGCCCGACACGCGAAACGGCGCGCAGATCGCCCGCGCGCGCGACACCTATGATCCCGGCAGCGGCGCGCTGCACGAGTTGGTCCAGCGACTCTGAAGCGCGTCGAAAGCCTGGACCCTGGCCATTTTCCATCCGGGCGGGAACTCCGACTCCTCCTCCTGGCGGGCGGGGCCAGAATGCGCCCATGGGACCCGATGCAAAATCTCCGGAAGCCGCGCATGACGACAGCCTGCTCGACTGGTTCCTCTCGCTCACCCCGGAGCAGCGTCTCGCCGAACTGCAGTCACGCGTGGCGTTCTTCAATTCCGTGAAACCCGATGGCGACCCAGAGCTTCCAGCGGATCCTGGAACTCCTTGAGCGTCACCGCGTCGAGTACGTCGTCGTCGGTGGCGTTGCAGCGGTCCTGAGAGGCGCACCTGTATCGACGTTCGACATCGACGCCTTGATCAAGGTCGACGCTGCCAACGCCGCGCGACTCTTCAGCGGAAAATAGATCGGATTTATTTGAGCGTCAGAAGAACAACGCGACTGCGAGCGCGACGACGGCAGGGATCACCAGCAGACCGAGCAGGTCGATCCAGATGCCGGCGCGGATCATCAGCGGCACGGTGACGTAGCCGCTGGCGTAGGCGATCGCATTCGGCGGCGTGCCGGCGGGCATCATGAAGCCCCAGCCCGCGGCCAGCGCCGCGGGCAGGGTCAGCACCAGCGGGTCGAGGCCGAGCGCGACGGTGACGCCGGCGACGACCGGGATGAAGCTCGCAGCCGCGGCGACGTTGCTCGCGAACTCGGTGACGACGATCACGACCAGGGTCACGAGCACGACGAACAGCGGCATCGGCAGCGTGGCCGCGCCGCCGATCCAGGCGCCGAGCCAGGTGCCGAGGCCGGTCCGGGTGATCGCTTCGGCGAGCGCGAGCCCGCCACCGAAGAGGAACAGCACGTCCCAGGGTGCGCGCGTGGTGTCGCGCCACTCGAGCAGCGTGCCGGTCGGCGCGCCGGCGGGCTCGGGATCGGACAGCGGGCCCTGGCGTAATTCATCAGGCAGGCCGACATGCGCTGCCAGCGCCGGCCGTTCGATCGGGGGAAAACGCGACGCATCTGTCTTCCGTTCGGAAGATGAATCCATCCCCTTTTCCCCGGTGCGCGCCGCGGCCGGATCGGGCGCCGCGGCGACGACGGCGGTGCGTCCTGCCGGGATCACGAACAGCGCCAGCGCGGCGAGGATCGCGACCGAGGAATCCTCGACGCCGGCGAGCGCCGGGATCCGCAGCAGCGGCAGCGCCACCCAGGCGACGGCCGCGGACAGCAGCACCGGCAGCAGCCGGCGCTCCGCCGGGCTCCAGCGCGACTGGGGACCGATGGCCGCGAGCAGGCGCGAGCGATCGACCGGCGGCAGCGCGAACGGATACGCGATGCGGGTCAGGACCCACCAGGCCAGCGGGATCGCGACCAGCACCAGCGGCAGGCCTAAGGCGAGCCAATGCAGGAAGTCGATCTTCACACCGAGCGAGCGCTCGAGCACACCGGCGGCGACGGCATTGGTCGGGCTGCCGATCAGCGTGCCGAGACCGCCGATCGACGCGGCGTAGGCGACGCCGAGCACGAGGGTCAGCGCGAAATGGCGCTCGCCGGCGGAGCGCTGAGCGGCGGCGGGCAGCACGGCAGCGAGCACCGAGACGGCGATGGGCATCATGATCAGCGTGGTCGCGGTATTGCTGACCCACATCGAGACGAACGCGGTCGCGGCCATGAACGCGAGCACGAGGCGGCCGGGCGCGGTGCCGGCGCGCGTCAGGACGGCGACCGCGAGCCGCCGGTGCAGGCCGGACTTTTCCATCGCCAGTGCGAGCAGCGCGCCGCCGAGCACCAGGAAGATCACCGGCGACATGTAGCTCGCCGCGACCTCGTTCAGCCGCGCGGCGCCCGTGGCGGGCAGCACGACGAAGGGCAGCAGCGCGGTCGCGGTCACGGGCAGCGTCTCGGTGAACCACCAGAGCGCCATGACGACGAGCAGGCCGAGGGTCACGAGGCCGGCGGCCGAGAGGTCCGCGGGTGGCGATGTGACGGCGGCGGCGACCAGGATCAGCAGACCGGCGAAGAGCAGCGTGGGGCGGATGACGGCGGGTCCTGTATGTCGTGCAGGCGCACTGCAGGCGGCCGGCGAAGTGCCGACACGTCGCCGGACCGGGTGTATTTGCGAGCGCGCAGGCAGCTGAAAACTGGCGCGTACAGTACGGAGCGGCCCGGCGGAATTCCAATCCTGGGCTCGAGCCGTCGAATGGGCGTGGATAATCACACGAATCCCGTGATATATCTCGGCGCCAGCGATACGAGGATTCCGCATGAAGAACATCACCATCTCCCTCGATCCAGAAACGGCGGACGCCGCCCGGGTCGAAGCCGCCCGAGAAGGCAAGAGCGTTTCCCGCTGGGTCGGCGACCTGCTGCGAGAGCGGCTCGCGAAGTCGCGCGAATACGAGCTTGCGATGCGCAGCTATTTTTCGCGCCCGGTGCATCGCAGCGAGGGCGAGTTGCGGCTGCCCAAGCGGGAGGAGCTGTATGACCGCCCTCGCCTTCGTTGACACCAACCTGCTGATCTACTCGCGCGACTCCACGGATGCGTCCCGGCATGTCATGGCACGCGCCTGGCTCGATCTGCTCTGGCGCGACCGCACGGGGCGCATCAGCGCCCAGGTATTGAGCGAGTACTTCTACGTCGCCACGCGCAAGCCTCGTCCGGCCATCGATCCGGAGGATGCGTGGGGCGACGTCCAGGAACTGATGCCGTGGAACCCGGTTGCGACGGATGGCGATCTGCTGACCGAGGCCTGGACCCTGCAGCGTCGTTACCGGATCAACTGGTGGGACGCCCTGATCGTGGCCGCCGCGATCCGCCAGGGCTGCGGCGTGCTGCTGTCCGAAGACTTCCAGGACGGCATGCAGTTCGGTCCGGTGCGGGTCATGAACCCGTTCACGCACCGCGTTGGCGAGCACGCAGCGGTCTACGCAGCGCTGCCGCGCGCGGCGGCGCTGCACCGCGGCCGCGGCCGGCCGAAGCGCCGTACGGCGGCCTGAGCCGGCAGCCGCATCGAGGCGACGAGGCTTCGTGCTAACGTCGCGCGACACATGGATTCGATTTCGCAGTTCGCGCTCGGCGCCGGGCTCGGCGTCGCGATCATGGGTCGCCGCACCAAGGTCTGGAAGGCGGCACTGTGGGGCGGCATCGCGGGCACGATCCCGGATCTCGACGCGCTGATCGACCACGGCGACCCGATCCGCAACATGACCTTCCATCGCGGGGCGAGCCACTCGCTGATCTACCTGACCCTGCTCTCGCCGCCGCTCGCCTGGCTGGTCACGCGCATCCACGGCGAGGCGCAGCAGTTGCGGCGCTGGTGGCTGGCGCTGTGGGCGGCGCTGTTCACGCATCCGCTGCTCGACACCCTGACGATCTACGGCACGCAGCTGCTGCAGCCGTTCTCGGATCATCCGTTCGCGATCGGCAGCGTGTTCATCATCGACCCGCTGTACACGCTGCCGTTGCTGTTCGGCCTCATCGCGACCGCGATCGACCGCGGCCCGCGGCGGTGGCGCTGGAACCGCGCCGGCGTGCTGCTCTCCACGGCCTATCTCGGATGGAGCCTGTTCGCGCAAGCCTGGGCGGGCGGCGTCGCCGAACGTGAGCTCGCGGCGCTGGGCGTGCGCAGCGAGCGGCTGCTGGTCACGGCGACCGGGTTCAACACCGTGCTGTGGCGCATCGTCGCGATGGAGCCCGGCGGCGCGGCCTACCACGAGGGCTTCTGGTCACCGTTCGACGGCGGGCGCCCGATCCGCTTCGACCGCTACACCAGCGATCGCGAGCTGTACGACGCGCTGCGCGGCAACTGGGGCCTGGAACGCATCGCATGGTTCAGCCACGGCTTCTTCCGCGTCGAGCGGCGCGGCGACGTCGCGACCATCGCCGACCTGCGCATGGGCCAGGAGCCGAACTATGCTTTCACCTTCGACGTCGCGCAGCTGCGCGCGAACCCGG
>JADLDF010000077.1 GCA_020846815.1 Gammaproteobacteria bacterium
GGCCGCGCCACGCCGCCTGCGCAGCACCGAGCTGTTCGCCGGCCGCCGCGAGGTGCGCATCGAGCACCAGGGTGTCGAGTACCGGCTGCGCCTGACGCGCTTCGAGAAACTGATCCTGACCAAGTAGTCCCGAATCCCTGTAAGCCAGCCGCCGCGCCTTCGTCTTCCGGGCGCGTGCCGCCAGCCAGAGACCCCGCCCCGGCGGGGTGCAACACTGCTGGAGGCTGACATGGCTGAGGTCCGACCGAATCCCGCCCCGACCGGCTCGATGCCATCGCCACCGCTGTCGGAGCCGCCGACAGCCTTGCGGTCGAGGTGCGCCGGGTGAGTGCCTCCCGTCACGAGCCGCAGCCGCTGGTGCTCGCCGAGCTCGGCTTCGCCTCGCAGTTCGTCGTCTGGGCCGCGCGCCAGTGGATCCATCTGCGCGACGCCCGTGGCAATGCCGCGCGTCGCCTCGCCGATGCCTTCGAGGCCGCGCGCGCGCCGCGCGCCCTCGACGCGCTCGATGCGGTGCTCGCGACGCTCGCCTGCCATGCGCGGCGCCGGCTCGATTTCCGTGCCGCCGGCGAAGTCATCGTCGGTCGCGACGAGCGGGCGCTGCTCGAGCTGCTCGGCGCGATGCAGGCGCCGCGCGACGATCTGCCCGACGCCACGGTCTGCGACGAGCATGCTGCCGCGCTGGTCGCACTCGGCTGGACCGGCGACGTCGTCGCGCGCCGGCTCGCGCCGCGGCTCGCCGATCTCGCCGGCGAACTCGCCGCCGCGGGCCTTTGGCTCGGTGCAGGTCCAGGCCTGCGGCTGTGCGCCGCCGCGCCGTCCGAACCAGCGCGCCGCGCGCTGCACTGAAACCGCTGCAGCCGCCGAGGCCGATCCGCCCGGTCGACCGCAGACCGCCGCGCACGGCGAGCGACCGCGGCGCATCGGCGACGACGTCACGCTGCAGTTCCGCGAGGATCGGCCCGGCCACTGATCGGCGCGGGCCCGCGTCGTCTCAGGGCAGCAGCACGTTGTCGAGCGTGAACACGCGGCCGTTGGCCGCGACGCGCTCGCGGTTGCCGACCCGCGCCTCGCCGACGACCAGGTGGCCACGCTCGAGGCGCACGCCGATCGCCTGCCCGTCGAGCGTGGTCAGGCTGCGGCGCTTCTTCAACTCGTCGCGGCCCAGCTTGCCCGCGACCACGTGGCGCTTGAGCAGCGCGGTCAGTTCGTCGCGGTTCTCCGGCCGCAGCAGCTCGTCGAGCCTGCCGGCGGGCAGGCGTGCGAAGGCCTCGTTGGTCGGCGCCAGCAGCGTGGCGGCGTCGCCGGCGAGCGCCGACTCGAGGCCGGCCGCCTCGAGTGCACGGGCGAGGGTCGAGAACTCGGGCTCGGCCTTCACCACTTGGGCGAGGCTCCGGCTGGGATCGGCGCGGCCCGGAAGAGGCATCAGGACCAGGGCGAGCGCGGCCAGGATCAGGTTGCGGCGAGGGGTCATCGGATACTCCAGTGGATTCCGGGAATGGGTGGGAGGGGGGAAGCCGTCCGGGATGACCGTATTACAGTTGTTTATTACGATTGTTTCGAGCACCAATGGTGCCGGGTGGTAGCCTGACCACGGCATGGTGACGAGGATGGCAACCGGCGAAGTCCGTCAGCTCCACGGCAGTGAACCCGATGTCCGCCGGCGGCTGCTCGACGCGGCCAGCGAGGAGTTCGCGGCCAAGGGCTACGAAGGTGCGACCGTGCGCGACATCGTCGCCCGCGCGCATGCCAACCTGAACTCGATCAACTACTACTTCGGCAGCAAGCAGGAGCTGTATGTCGAGGTGATGCGCCACCAGGTCGCGCTGTCCGATGCCGCCCATCCGCAGGTGGCGCGCGAGCCACGGTCCGGCGAGGACCCGGTCGAGGCGCTGCGCGCGGCCGAGCGTCGCATCGTCACCTTCCTGCTCGACCCGAACTCCCTGCTGCCGCGCCTCTACGCACTCGAGCTCGTGAACCCGAGTCCCGCGTTCGAGGCCGCGAGCGGCGGCGGCGTCGAGCAGAGCGCGCTCACCGGCGCCGTGCGCGCGCTGCTCGGACCGCAGGCCGACGCGAAGCTGGTCGCGCGCTGCGTGCGCACGATCTACTCGCAGTGCGCCTATTACATGTTCGTGCGCAAGGTGCTGCCGATCGTCGATCCAGGGTTCGTCGCCGATGCGCGGACCATCGACGAGCTGACCCACCACATCACCGAGTTCTCGCTCGGCGGCCTCGAGCGTCTGAAGCCCACCCCCTGAGACCCGCCCGGACGCTGCTCGCCGCGCGCGTCGTGGCTCGCGTATCCTGCCGCGCAAGGGGGAGGACACGATGAACCGAGCCACCGTCCCGACGCGTGCGCGTCTCGTTGCGCGTGCGGTCGCCACCGCCACCACTGCCGTCATCGCTCTCGCCGCGCTCGCGGCCTGCGCGCCCGATGCGGCGGGCAGCCGCTCGCCGGCCGCGACGCCGGCCACTGCTGCGTCGGCCGGGCCCGACGCGCCGGCCGCCGCTACCACCACCGACACTGCCGGTGCAGCGCCGTCGATCGCCGCCGGCACGACGCTGCCGACCGCGCCGGGCGGCGACTGGACCGCTTTCGGCCGCGACCCCGGCGGCAGCCAGCACTCGCCGCTCGCGCAGATCGACGTGAGCAACGTCGCACGGCTGCAGCAGGTCTGGGTGCATCGCAGCGGCGACTTCAAGGACGCGCCCGTGGCCAAAGGCGGCACGATCCTGCAGACCACGCCGCTGCACGCCAACGGCCTGCTGTATTTCTGCACGCCCCACAACAAGGTGTTCGCGATCGATCCGGCGACCGGCCAGCAGCGCTGGATGTTCGACCCGCATCGCGTCGACCCGCGGAGCGGCAAGGCGCCGAGCCCGCCGCTGCAGGCGCCGACGCGCTGCCGCGGCGTCGCCTATTGGCAGCCTGCGGCCGCGGCCGCGGCCGCGGCCGCGGTTGCGGTTGCGACGTCGCCCGGCGCCTGCAGCCGGCGCATCTTCAAGAACGGCGAGAACGGCCGCCTCTACGCGCTCGATGCCGACAGCGGCGCGCTTTGCGCCGACTTCGGCGCGGCCAAGGGTCATCCCGGCTGGGTCTGGCACGAGGACTACGACAACCGCGGCGAGGGTTTCAGCGGCTCGCCGAGCTCGCCGCCCGCCGTGCTAGGCGACCTCGTGATCATCGGCAACTCCACCAACGACGGCCTGTCGAACGCGCGCGACGGTTTCGTCCGCGCTTTCGACGTACGCAGCGGCGAGCTGCGCTGGGAGTGGAGCCCGATCCCCGCCGACAAGGCGCAGCTCACCGGTGCCGCCAACGTCTGGGCCACGATTTCCGTCGATCCGGTCCAGGGCCTCGTGTTCGTGCCGACGACCAGTCCGTCCACCGACTACTACGGCGGCGGTCGCCGCTTCGACATTCCGCAAGCCAACGCCATCGTCGCGCTCGACGGCCGCACCGGCAGGCTCGTCTGGCATTTCCAGACCATCCGCCACGATCTCTTCGACTACGACCTCATCGGCCATCCGCTGCTGGTCGATATCCGCCGCGGCGGCAAGCTGATCCCGGCCGCACTGCTGCAGACCAAGATGGGCTGGCTGTTCGGCTTCGAGCGCGCGACCGGTGCGCCCATATGGCCGATCGTCGAGCAGCCCGTGCCGCCGACCGACGTGCCCGGCGATCACGCCGCGCCGACGCAGCCGGTGCCGACCGGCATCGCGCCGTTCGCGCACCAGGTGCTGAAGCGCGAGGACCTCTTCGGGCTGACGCCGCTCGACAAGCTCGCCTGCCAGCGGCGCTTCGATCAGGCGCGCTACGAGGGCATGTACACGCCGCCGTCGATCAAGGGTTCGATCCTCTTCCCCTCGGCGCTCGGCGGCGGCAACTGGGGCGGCGCGTCCTACGACCCGCAGCAGAACCTGCTGGTCATCAAGGCCGAGAATCTCGCGACCCTGATCAAGGTCGTCGCCAAGACCGATCGCAAGGCCGAGGACGAGGCCGGCGGCGTCGACTACCTCACGCGCCCGCTGGTCGGCACGCCGTACAAGGTCGAGGGCGAGCTCTTCCAGTCGCCGCTCGGCATCCCCTGCACGCCGCCGCCCTGGGGCACGCTCGCCGCGCTCGATCTCGACAGCGGCCGGATCAAGTGGCAGATCCCGCTCGGCCAGGTGCGCCGCGCCGGCGTGACGATTCCCGAAGGCACGGGCTGGGGCTCGCCCAACGTCGGCGGCCCGATCACCACGGCCGGTGGCATCACGTTCATCGGCGCAACCATGGACTCGAAGCTGCGCGCGATCGAGACCGCGACCGGCAAGGAGCTGTGGTCGGCCGAGCTGCCGGTGCCGGGCATGGCCGTGCCGATGACCTACAGCGTCGACGACCGCCAGTACGTCGTGATCGCCGCCGGCGGCAACGCCATGGTGGGCACGAAGACCGGTGACTATTTGATCGCGTTCGCGCTGCCGGCTGCGACTGCGCCCGCCGCCGTGGCCGCGCGGGACGGCGGCGCTGTCGGTCGCCGCTGACCCGCGGGGCCGGGGCGCGACTACCGCGCCCGCAGCTTTGGTGCAGGAGACTGCTGATCCGTCTCATCTCCGCAAGGAGAATGTCATGAACCATCGGATCGTCCTGCCGCTCGTCTGCGGGTTCGCGCTGCTCGCGGCTGCCTGCGATCGGCCCGCGCCCAACAATTCCTCGGATGCTGCGCAGCCGTCGACGCTGCCGGCGCCGTCGCCGTCTCCCGATCCGGCCGTCGATCCGGCGACGCCGCAGGCGGTACCCGTCCCCGAGGGCACGCCGGGCAGCACCACCGACGGCACGACCAGCCCGGGCACGACGCCCGTGACTCCCGCTCCGCCGCCCGGCGGCTGATATTTCCTGGCCGCGCCCGGTTCATGAGTGTCCGGTCAGCGGAGTCCAGTTCTATCCCGCGACCCCGCGCCGCGGCACGCTTGCATCGCGTCCCCAACCCTCTGATCTAATCCGTGCGCGACGGCGCGCGAGCCGCGACGCCGGTCTCGACTGCCCACGGAGTATCCGCGATGCACTGTATCCGTCCGATCATTCGCCACATCTGCGCACTGCTGCTCGTCGCAGGCCTCGGCTTTGCTGGCGCCGCGACGACGGCCCTCGCCGCCGCTGACGCGGCGACGGCCGAGGTACCCGGCACCGTGTCGGGGGCAGCATCCGGTGGCACGCCCGCGGCGGCGCCTGCAGACACCAGCGCACTGCGCTTCCAGGTCGTCACGGGCGCGGGCGGCGTGCCGCTGAACGTCGTCAGCGCCGGCGATCCGCGCAAGCCGCCGATCCTGCTCGTGCACGGCATCGGCCAGAGCTATGTGAGCTGGGAGAACCAGCTGCGCGCGCCGGTCACCGACGAGTTCCACGTCGTCGCCTTCGACCTGCGCGGCCACGGCAACTCCGGCAAGCCCTGGGGCAAGGAGCACTATGCCGACTACCGCAACTATGCCGGCGACGTGCGCGCCGTCATCGAGGCGACCGGCATCGACCGGCCGCTGCTGGTCGGCTGGTCCTACGGCACGCTGGTCGTCGCCGACTACCTGCGCGCCTACGGCGCCTCGGGCCTGCGCGGCATCGAGCTTGTCGGTGCCTACGGCGGGCTGACGCCGCCACCGCCCGCGCCCGCGGCTTCGCCTGCCGCGACGGCGCAGGCTGCGCAGATCGCGAAACTCCGCGAGCTGCAGGCCAGCAGCAACCTCGAGGACAACATTGCCGCGGCCCGCAACGGCGCGCGCTTCCTGACCGGCAAGGCAATGCCGGATGCCTACTACGAGCGCGCGGTCCAGCTCTCGCTGATGCTGCCCGGCTATGCGCGCCGCTGGATGTTCGACCGCCCGCTCGCCAACATGGACCAGATTCCGAAGATCACCGTGCCGCTGCTGGTCAACGTCGGCGGCAAGGACGTGAGCACGCCCGAGGCGCAGGGCCGCGAGCTCGTGGCCCAGGTGCCGGGTGCGCGCCTCAGCCTCTATCCCGACAGCGGCCACTCGCCGTTCGCCGAGGAGCCGGAGCGCTTCAACCGCGAGCTGCTCGAGTTCGCGCGCGCCGTGCTGAGCAAATCCGATCTATTTTCCGGAACGGAAAATGGAAAATAGATCGGATTTAATTCGGCGCCGCCCGTGACGGCGCGACCTGTGCTCCGGCCGGCGTCTCCGGCAGCGGGATGAACTCCTGTTCGTCGCCCGGCACGTCGGGAAAGACGCGCCGGTCGCGCTCGGCCCAGGCGAGCTTGGCGCGCTCGATGCGTTCTTGTGACGAGGCGACGAAGTTCCACCAGATGTGGCGTGGCGTCGGGAAACGCGCGCCGCCGAGCAGCATCGCGCGCGCGGCATGGCCGCCGCGGTTGTGGATCCCGACCGTGCGCCCCGGCGCGAGCACTGCGAGCTGGCCCGTGCCCAGCGCTTGTCCTTCGATCTGGATCTCGCCTTCGGCGACATACACCGCGCGCTCCTCGTGGTCTGCCGTCAGCTCGAAGTGCGCGTCCGGGGCCACTGCGGCATCGACGTACAGTGTCGGCCACACTGTCGCGACCGGCGAGCGCCGCCCGAAGGCTTCGCCCGCGATCACGCAGAGACGTGCACCATCCGGCGTGTGCAGCACCGGCAGCGTCGCGCCCGGATGATGGTGGAACGCCGGCGCATCGTCCTCGTGCCCGTCCGGCAGCGCGACCCAGGACTGGATGCCGTGCATGCGCGTCGGCCGCTCGAGGCTGCGCGGCGTGGTGCGCTCCGAGTGCACGATGCCGCGGCCGGCGACCATCCAATTGACGTCGCCCGGGTGGATCTCCTGCCGGCAGCCGAGGCTGTCGCGGTGCAGGATCTCGCCCTCGAACAGATAGGTCACGGTCGCCAGCGCGATGTGCGGATGCGGCCGCACGTTGATCGTGCGCCCGGCGGGGAAGTCTGCCGGGCCCATGTGGTCGAAGAAAATGAACGGGCCGACCATCTGTTGCCCGCCGGCGGGCAGCACGCGCCGTACGCTGAAGCCGTCGCCGAGGTCGCGCAGGCGGCCTTCGATGCGTTTGTCGATGGCGTTCATCGGTTCTAGCCTCCTCGTGTGCTGATGGGCATGGTGTGGCGAAGGACATGCCGTGCCGATGGGCGCGACTCCTGCGTATCGTTCGACGTTCAGCCGCGCGGTGCCGGCAGCGCGAAATCCGGCAGCGGGTTCACGGCCGCGCGCTCGCGCGGCGGTGCCAGATCCGCACCCCACATGCGCGGCCAGAGCCAGCGCAGCAGCGCGTCGGTGTCGCCGCGCGCGCCGCTGGCGCGGTAGGGGATTTCGAGCCAGCCCGGGTTCGCGCGCAGCTGCGCGACGTCGAAGGTGAAAGCATAGTTCGGCTCCTGGCCCATGCGCAGGTCGGCGATGGTCGCGACGTCGCCGCGCCGCTCGACGCGGAAGAAGCCGTGGCTGAACCA
>JADLDF010000078.1 GCA_020846815.1 Gammaproteobacteria bacterium
ATCCAGCGGCGCCTGCTCGCCGCCGAGGAGAAGGAAAGCCTGCTGCGGGTCCAGATCAGCGAGCTGTCGCCGAGCCTGGCGTCGGCGGTCGGCAACTGGCGCACGGAGCTGACCAAGCTCAAGGGCGAACTGGCGCTGGCCGAGCAGAAGTACACGCCGGATCATCCCGACGTGAAGCGGCTGCGCCGCGCGATCGACGAGCTCACTGCCAAGGGCGCGCTGTCGGATCGTGAGCAGGTGACGACCGCCGACAACCCGGAGTATCTGCGGGTCAGCAGCCAGCTCAGTGTCGCGCGGCGCGAGGTGGCGTCGCTGCGTGCATCGGAGGGCCGGGTGCGCACGG
This sequence comes from Gammaproteobacteria bacterium, assembly GCA_020846815.1. The sequence goes on from JADLDF010000078.1 coordinate 344, forward strand.
AGCTCTATTCCTATGAGCAGAACCTGGCGACCGCGCCAAATGTGGAGCGCGAATACATCCAGCTGACGCGCCAGTACGAGACGATGCAGGTGCAATACAACGATCTGCAGCAGAAGATCAAGTCGGCGTCGCTGACAGAGAGCCTGGAGGCGGAGTCGAAAGGCGAGCGGTTCGCGATCATCCGCGAGGCTGTCGTGCCGCGCCAGCCGTTCTCGCCGAACCGCGTCGGCATCATCCTGCTGTCGCTGCTGCTGGGCGGCGGCCTCGGCGTGCTCGCTGCAGTCATCGCGGAAGCGTCCGACCGGACGGTCCGCAATCCCACGGACATCGAGGCGGTGTTCGGCAACGCACCGCTCGCCAACATCCCGGTGTTGATGAGTGTCGCCGACCGGACGCTGCAGCGGCGCAAGATCGGTTCCGCGGTGATGGCCTATGGCGCGGCGGCGGTGGTCGCGGGCGTCGCCATCGCGTTGTTCCGCAACTGAAGGCTTTCCGAGGCATTCCTGCATGGTCATCGAACGGGCGATCGAGAAGCTGAAGAACTCGGGCGGCTTGCCCGACCAGGACTCGCGGCTCCGTGCCCGGGCCCGCGAGGCCGTCAGCCGTTCCGCGAAGTCGTCGCCGCTGCCTCCGCCTCCGGCGCAGCGTCTCAGCTTTCCGCCGGTCAGCCTCGACCCGTCTGTGCTCGAGCGCAACCGCATCATCGATCCGTCGCCGACGGCGCCGCGTACGCAGCCGGGTCAGGCCTCGTTCCGAATCCTTCGCAGCCGGTTGTTGAACCGGATCAGGGCGGAGGGTTGGAAGACCATCGCGGTGACGAGCCCCGGGCCGGGCGAGGGCAAGACGCTGGTGTCGATCAACCTCGCGCTGAGCATGTCCCGCGAGGGTGCGAGCGACGTCTTCCTCCTCGATCTCGATATGCGCAATCCCAGCGTCTGTCGCTATCTGGGGATCGAACCCCGACGCGAGGTCGTCGAGTATTTCCAGGGCGCCTGCACGCCGCAGGACCTGTTCTTCTCGGCCGGCTCGGAGCGGCTGTTCGTCGCCGGCGGCACGATCTCGACCGATCTCGCGTCCGAGTACGTCGCCTCGCAGAAGTTCGACGAGCTGGTCTCGTACATCAGAGGCGTCGCGTACAACCCCGTGATCCTGATCGATCTTCCACCGATGCTGGCGTCGGACGAGGCGATCGTGCTGGCGCCGCGGATCGACGCCGTGACGCTGGTGATCGCCGAAGGTCGTACCGACCGGGACGGCCTCGAGCGCACGCGCCAGATGCTGGAAGGCCACACGCTCGCCGGCATCGTTCTCAACCGCTCTTCCGATCGCCTGTCGGGGTCGGACTACTACGGTTACGGCTACGGCGGTGCGAAGGGTTGAACGCCCCGAGGTGCGAACGCAGCGCTGAGTAGGACGTTCCGCGGTGCGGGCGTGAGCAACGGGCAACGGACCTCGGGCCGGGTCACGCTGGGTACGCGGTGAGCTACTACACTTCCGACAACGCGCGCCGCTCGATCTGGCACACGGCGGTCTTCCGGTTCGCATCGCAGGCCTCGACGCTCGCGAGCTACGTGGTGCTCGTGCGTGCGATGTCGGAGCACGACTTCGGCGTCTTCAACCTGCTGTACGCGATCATTCCCGTCGTCAGCACCATCGCGTCGCTCGGCATCGAGCAGACACTGCGGCGCTTCGAACCGGTCTACCTGCGCGCCGGCGAGCCGAGGCTCGCCCACAAGCTGGTGAGGATCGCGTCCCGCCTGCGGTTCGCGACGAATCTGGTCTTCCTGCTGGCGATCTTCGCACTCTGGTCGTGGCTCGGACCGGTGTTTCGCATCGGCCCCTATCGTGCCGAGTTCGTGCTGTTCAGCGTGATCCTGCTGCTGCACTTCCAGACCGGCGTGCTGGCGATCTCGCTGTCCTCGCACATGCTGCACCGCTACAGCATCGGCATGACGGTGGTGCTGTCGGTCGCGAAGCTGCTCGCCTATTCGGCGCTCTACTCCACGGGGCAGCTCACGCTGATGACGGCCATCGGTGCGGATTGCGTGGCGTACGGCCTGATGTACGCCGGCCTCGGCATCGCCCATCGGCGGCATTGCCGTCCGCTCGAAGTGGCGCTGGACGAGACGCACGCGGTACTGCCGGAGGACGATCGCCGGCGCATCGTCCGCTATGGGCTGTTCAACAATTTCAACGACTCGGGGACGCTGTTTCTGAGCTCCCACGCAGACAATTTTTTCGTCGCCGCGTTCCTCTCGCCCGCCGCTGTCGGCGCGTACGCGTTCTACAGCCGGATCAACGAAATGGCCGAGCAGTTGTTGCCGACGCGGCAGTTCAGCAGCGTGATGCTGCCGATGATCTTCGCCGTCAAGCCGGATGAGGCACCCGACAAGCTGCCCCGGTACTTCACGTTCCTGGTCAACGTCTCGCTGTGCGTACACCTGCCGATTCTGGCGTTCTTCGCGGTGTACCATCGCGAGCTCGTCGAGTTCGTCTTCGCCGGCAAGTTCGCGCAGCATTCGGCGCTGCTGCCGGTGATCACGGCTTTCGCCGTGTTCGGCGCCGTCAGCGAGTCGGCGACGATCGTCGCCCAGTACCACGAGCGTGCAGGGATCATCCTGCTCAGCAAGGTCTTCGCGGTCGCCAACGTGATCGGCCTGATGGTGATGGTGCCGCTCGCCGGCATCCAAGGGGCTGCGATCTCCACCGGCACGTCGATCGCGCTGAAGAACGTCTTCATCTGGTGGCACGTGCGCCGCAGCGCCCGCTGGCGCAACTGGCGTCCGGCCCTCGTCAGCGCCGCGCTGGTCTGGGGCTCGTTCTGGGTGGTGGGAACCGGCCTCAAGGATCTGGTCGCGGGCCCCGCGTTGCTGCAGCTGATCATCGGAGCGCTGCTGTGCGCGGCCTGGGCGCTGGTGTTCCTGCGCACGGCTGCGCTGAGCCTGGCGGATCGCGAGATGGTGGGCCGGCTCGTCAGCGGCCGCGTCGCCGATCTCGCCCGCCTGCTCGGCGTCGTTCCGCGGACGAGCGGGGCCTGAGCGACCATGCAGGCCTTCGTAGTCTTCGCCCTGCTCGCGGTCACCGTCGGCGGCTACGCGATCGACCAGGGGTGGCTGCCCGGGCAGCTGCGTCTCTTGCCGGAAGCGATCTCTGCGGCGACGTTCCTGCTGGTCGTGCTCCTGGGAGTGCGCAACCGGTTTCGCTACGTCAGACCCGAGTACTGGTTCGTATTCGGTGCGATCGTGGTCGTGATGCTGTTCGGCGTCCTGGCCAACGGCGTTGCCACGGGACCGGTGATCGCGGGCGTTCGCTTCTACGTTCGTGCGCTGCCGCTGTTCCTGCTGCCCGCGGTCCATGCCTTCACGGATCGGCAGGTGCGCGTGCAGCTGCTCGTGCTGCTCGGCGCCACGCTCCTTCAGCTCCCGTTGACCATCTGGCAGAAGAACCGGGAGATGTTCTTCGGGAATTCCTCCGGCGATTTCGTCATGGGCACGCTGGGCGGGTCGGGACTCCTGTCGATCTTCCTGATCTGCGGCGTCTGCGTGCTGACGGGCCTCTACCTGCGCCGCAGGTTGTCGCTGCCGGTCTGGGGTCTGCTGCTCGTCGGTACGCTCGCGCCGACGGCGATCAACGAGACCAAGGCGACCTTCCTGCTGCTGCCGGTCGGCCTGCTCGTGACTTTCTGGGCGGCGGCAGAGCGCAGCCGGCGCATGCGGAACATGGTCGTCGCGACCAGCGTGCTCGGCATGCTGGCCGCGATCATCGTCCCGGTCTATGACTACTGGGCGGAGCAGCGCCCGGTCAGCGAGGGCGGCGGCGTATCGGTGGTCGACTTCTTCACCGACGAAGACGTTCTGGACCGCTACGTGAACTTCGACCCCGACAAGGAAATGGAGCTTCTGGGCCGCGGCGCCGCCTACCGCGTCGCAACGGACGACACCTTTTCCGATCCGATCCGAGCGGTACTCGGCCTCGGCATGGGCAACGCGTCGACGTCGAACCTCGGCCGGGGTTTCTCGGGCGAGTTCGCACTCGAGTACCTTCCCGTGCGCCAGACGTCGGTGATCCTGTTGCTGCTCGAGATCGGTGCCGCGGGCCTGCTGTTGACCTGGTTCCTGCAGGCGATGGTGTTCGCCGACTCCATGAGGATCAGGCAGCGCGACGACGGCTTCTGGGCAGGCCTCGCAGCGGGCTGGTGCGGCGTGGTGGCCGTGGTCGTGGCCAGTGCCTTCTATGCCGAATTGCTGCAGAGCCCCGGCATTTCCTACCCGTTCTGGTACCTCTCCGGCTTGATCGCGGCGCGGCGCTTGCGCGCGGCCGCCGCTCCTACCCCTGCCGCGAAGCCGCGCCGCACCGCCCGATCCGCGGTCGCCTGACGCCCGGCACTCTTGTGCACTCCGTCACAGCCGCGAGCCCGGCTGCGCGTTATGTTCTGTGCGGCGAAGATCTGCCGCGGTCCCAATTTCCCCGGAAGCCTCAGATGACGTTTCTCAAGCGCAATACGGCCGCCGGGGTGGTGCTGGCGGCTTCGATGGCGGTCGGACTGGCATCTGAGGCCCTGGCGCAGTCCTGCGCGGCCCCGGGGCGCGAGGGTCCGGGAACGCTGACCAGCGTCATCAACACGTATTACCCGGGGGTGGACGGTACCGTGACGGCGGGCAGCACGACCGTCCCGGTCGGGGCGATCGACACGTCTTCGGGCGGCCAGATCACGGCCGTCGTCGCCGGCGACCTGGTGATCGTCATGCAGGTGCAGGATGCGGACATCGCGACCGGCAACTCCGATGCCTATGGCGACGGGGTCGGTGGGGGCGGCGCCACGGGTGTGCAGGCCCTGAACAGTTCCGGCCGATACGAGTACTGCGTGGTCACCGGGGCGGTCGCGGCGGGCAGCATGCCCGTGGCCTGCGGCGGGGCGGGTGGCGGTTTGCTGTACACCTACCGCCAGCAGCCCGCGGTCGCGAACACCGACCTGCGGCGCGCCTACCAGGTGATCCGGGTGCCGCAGTATTCGTCGGCCACGGTCACTGGCTCGTTGATCGCAGCGAGGTGGAACGGCCGTACCGGCGGCGTGATCGCGTTCGACGTCGCGGGCGCCCTGACGATCAATGGCAGTATCGACGTTGCCGGCCGCGGCTTTCGCGGCGGCGGCGCGGTCGTCGCCGGGTCGAACTTTCCGTCGAACCCGGGCATCTTCCGCGCCGTGCTGGGCGACGATGCCGGCGGCACCAAGGGCGAGGGAGTCGCCGGTACACCGCGCTACGTGTACGAGCCGAACTCCAGCATCATGGTCGATCGCGGCGTCGAGGGCTATCGCGAGGGCGACTTCAGCCGCGGCGCGCCCGGCAACGGCGGCGGCGGCGGCGGCCAGCACAATGGCGGCGGCGGCGGCGGCGGCAACGGCGGCGCCGGCGGTCTCGGCGGCAACGAGTACAACGGTGACAGCCCGACCTCGCTCGGCCTCGTTCGCGGCGGTTTCGGCGGTGACGATTTTTCCAGCAGCGAAGCGGCCACCTACGGCAGCTCCGGACTGCTCGGGCGCGTGGTCATGGGCGGCGGCGGCGGCGCCGGCGACTTCAACGACGGCCTCGCCACCGGCGATTTTTCGAGCGGCGCACCGGGCGGCGGCCTCGTGCTGGTCCGTGCGGGGCGCGTGCAGGGTTCCGGCAGCATCACGGCGAACGGCTTCAACGGGCGCAGCTCCGATCCCGCGGTCTCGGCCGATGCCGGCGGCGGCGGCGGCGCGGGCGGTTCGATCGTGCTGTACGTGCGCGACGGCCTCCTGCCTGCCGGCCTGGCGATCACGGCGCGCGGTGGACGGGGCGGCGACAACATCAATGCCGCTCCCGCCGACAACGAGACCGACGGTCCGGGCGGTGGCGGCGGTGGCGGCGTGTTCCTGTCGAACGCGAGCGGCGCCAGCGTGGACGTCGGCGGCGGCCAGCCGGGCCTGATCGTCGGTTCGAGCAACCCCTTCAACGGCACCTCGGGTGGCGCCGCCGCGGGCGGCGACGGCGTCAACCTGCCGATCGGCGCGGGCGACGTTCCGGGCGCCGATGGCGGCGCGGCCTGCCTGCCACAGATCACGGTCGCCAAGACCACTTCGACACCGTTGCGGACGCAGGGCGTCGACACCACGGCGACCTACACGGTCACGGCGACGAACGCCGCCGGGCGTGGCACGGCTTTCGGCGTCGCATTCGACGATGATCTGCCCGCACCGTTCCAGCAGGATCTCGCCGGCGTCACCCCGGTGTTCGCGCCCGCGGCCTGCGGTACCGGGCCCTCGCCGGTGACCAGCAGTGCAGCCGATCCAGCGGTGTTCGGGACGCCCGGCGGGACCGCGGCCAACAGCTTCACCATTCCCGGCGGTTGCTCGGTCTCGCTGACCTTCGATGTCAGCCTCAACGGTGCGGCCAACGGCATCTACCAGAACCCCGCGACGGTCCGGCTCACGGATCCCACCCGGACCGGCGGCGCTGCCGCCGGTGCCGGAGGCAACCCGACCGCATCCCCCGGCGGCACGCTCGCGGACGGCAGCCCGCTGGGCGGCAGTGGCTACGTTGCGGCGTCGAGCACGGCAGAGGACGTCATCGTCGGCGTGGCGGGTGCCGACCTGTCGGTGACACAGAGCGTCGCGCCCGCCGCCGCGAACGTCGGCGCCAACGTGGTCTTCACGATCAACGTGCTGAACAGCGGCCTGCAGGCGGCTACCGGCGTGGCGCTGCGCGATACGCTGCCGGCCGGGCTCGGCTTCGTATCGGCGATCGCGTCGCAGGGCAGCTTCGACAACGTCGCGGGCAGCTGGACCGTCGGTGGCCTGGCGCCCGGCGCCAGCGCGACTCTGACGCTGACCGCGACGATCAATCCGACCGGCAGCTACGCGAACACCGCCGAGGTCAGCGCGTCCGACCAGCCGGATCCGGATTCGACGCCCGACAATGGCGTCGCCAGCGAGGACGACCAGGCGACTGCGACGCCCACGGTCGGCTCCGCGGATCTCTCGCTCGCCATGGTGGTGGCGCCGACGACTCAGGCCGTCGGCTCGCCCGTGGCGTTCACGCTGACGCTCGCCAATGGCGGGCCGGATGCCGCCTCGGGCGTGACCGTCACGGACCTGCTGCCCAATGGCTACGTCTTCCTGTCCTCGACGCCGTCGCAGGGCAGCTACGACAGCGGCTCGGGCGTCTGGACCGTGGGCACGCTCGCGAACGGCGCGAACGCGACCCTGGTGATCAA
>JADLDF010000079.1 GCA_020846815.1 Gammaproteobacteria bacterium
AAGGAGGGGCGGGCGAGCAGCCGCGCGCGGTAGGCACGCAGCGCGGCGCAGCGCTCCGGGATCCGGTACGTCCAGTCCGCGTAGAACAGCGAGGGCGCGGCCGCGCAGTCCGCCAGCGTGAAGTCCGTGCCAGCGGCCCAGGTCTTGCCGGCGAGCTGCTCCTCGAGCCAGGCGTAGGCTCGTTCCAGCCTCTCGGCGGCGAGGGCGAGCCCTTCCTCGCGCTTCACCGGGAAGCGCTGCAGCGCACTGTCCACGGCGATCTGCATCGCATCCATGACGTGCAGGTCGAAGAAGCGGTCGAGGAAGCGCACTTCCAGCGCGGCCATCGGATCCGCGGGCAGCAGGCGCACCGGCCCGGGGTGGGCGAGCTGCAGGTACTCGATGATGATGCTGGTCTCCACGAGCTGGCGCTCGCCGTCCACCAGCAGCGGGAACTTGCGCAGCGGCCAGCGTCGCAGCCACTCGGTCGTGTGTTGCGGCGTCTCCGGGCCGATGCAGCGGAATTCGAAGGGCGTGCCGTTCTCGTACAGCGCGATGAGCGTCTTCTGCGTGTACGACGAGAAGGGATGACCGTAGAGCACGAGTGCCATAGCCGCATCTCCCAGCCTGAGCCTCCTGCATTGTGCACGGCCCGAGGGCGGACAGGGGAGTGTTTCGGTTGCCCGTCGCTCGCTAGCCACGACCTTGCTGCGCGGCGTCGGCGGCCGTCGTCGTCACGGCATTGCTGCGCCGGTAGCGCAGCAATCGGTCGCCGCGCAGTCGGGTTTCGAGTGCGACCCATTCGTCGCTGCCGAGCTCATAGGCGAGGGTGATGTCGAGACCCGCGCGGCGCAGTGCGTAGCGCGACGTGGCCCGCGATGCCGCGGCCGACGGTCCGCCGCCGAAGCTCAGGCACGGCGCGACTCTGCTCCGGTCGCGACGACGGCGCCGACCGGAGCCAGCGTGGGCGTGCGTGCGGCAACGGCGATGACCGCGGCTTCGCCGGCGAAGCCGTTCCAGCGGCCGGCGAGCCCGCACAGCAGGGGTGTGAATACCGCATAGCCGATGCCCTGCAGCGCCAATGCGAGCGGCAGGTCGGGCGAGTCGAGCGCGCCGAGCCTGATGCCGGCGTAGTAGGCGAGCGGGGCGCCGAGCGCGCCGAAAACGGCCGCCACGAATGGCCGGCCTTTCAGCCAGGCGAGCGAGAGATTCAGCGTCGTGGCGAACTGCCCCCAGAGCGCGACGATCCAGTACGGCGCGAGGCCGGCGACGAGGGTACCCGAGACGTAGTGGAACAGGCCCAGCGAGACCAGCAGGCTCTCCCAGGCGAGGCCGAGCAGCAGTGCGGCGCCGATCAGGCGGATCTCGGCAGCGCGCTGCGGCGCCAGCCAGACGTGGAGGGCGATCGCGGCGGCCACGACCAGGGTCCCGGGGAGGGCCTGGCCGCGCGCCGCCGCGATCACGCCGATGAGCCAGCCGGCCTGGTAGACGATGAGGTTCATCGCTTTCCGGATCGTCTGGCTCATCCGAGATCCCTCTCTGGGCATGCGTCCCTGCTGGAGATCCATCTCTGGCCGGAATCCATTCCGGCCGGTGCGTCCTTGCACGTGCCGACATTGCGCCGGCCGGCGTGAAGGCGACGTGAAGGTTGGCTGCACGGCGCGTGAATGGCTGCGATCTCCATGATTCGATCGGACAGCGACGGCCGGCGCCACGCTAGACTTGCGCCATCTGCCGCCCACGACCCGATCTACGCCACGCAGGTCCTGCACTCACACATGAGCGACGACACCCGCCAGAGCAGCGTGCTGCTGATCGAGGATCACCGCGACATCGCCGAGATGATCGTGGAATTCCTCGAGGGCCGCGGCTGCGTGGTCGACTACGCCGGCGACGGCATCACGGGCCTGCATCTGGCCGTCACGAATCCCTACGACGTGATCGTGCTCGACGTGATGCTGCCCGGGCTCGACGGCCTCGCGCTCTGCCGCAAGCTGCGCGAGGAGGCGCGGCGCGACACGCCGCTGCTGATGCTGACCGCGCGCGACACGCTCGACGACAAGCTGCGCGGCCTAGATGCCGGCGCCGACGACTATCTCGTCAAGCCTTTCGAGATCCGCGAGCTCGAAGCGCGGATCCGCACGCTGCTGCGTCGCCACCGCGGCACCGTGACGCGCGAGACCTACCGCGTCGGCGACCTCACGTTCGACACCGGGACGCTGCGCGTGACGCGCGGCGATACGGCGCTGTCGCTGACGCCGATCGGCCTGAAGCTGCTGACGGTGCTGATGCGCGCCGCGCCGCGCGTGGTCTCGCGCCAGCAGCTCGAGCGCGAGGTCTGGGGCGACGTGCTGCCCGACAGCGACACGCTGCGCAGCCACCTCTACACATTGCGCAAGGCCATCGACAAGCCGTTCGAGCGGCCGCTGCTGCACACCATCGCCGGCTCGGGCTACCGGCTCGCCGCGGACGATGGCCCGTAGTGGCGCCGGCGCCCGGCTCGGGCGCGCCTTCCTGATCCAGGGCGCGCTGATCGGCGCGGTCGCGATCATCGGCGTGTTCCTCGCGAGCGTGCTGCTCGAGAGCGTGCTGATCCGCCAGGCGCTGCGCGACGAGGCGGCGTTCTTCCTCGAGCGGCGTGCCGCGAACCCCGCCTTTCCGCTGCCGAGCACGCTTAATATCACGGGCTACATGGGCAGCGTGCCGCCGGCGCTCGCAGTGCTCGGGCCGGGCTTCCACGAGCGCCGCGAGCGCGGCGTCGACACGGTCGTCTATGTGACCGGCGGGACGGGGCAGCGTCTCTTCCTGGTATTCGACCGCAGCGGTGTCGGCCGGCTCGCGACGGTGTTCGGCCTGCTGCCGCTGGCGATGGTGCTGGTGGTGCTCTATCTCTCCGCCTGGCTGGCGCTGCGCGCTTCGCGGCGCGCGTTCTCGCCCGTGGTGGCGCTGGCGCGCCAGGTGCGCGAGCTCGATCCCGAGTCGCCGGATCCTTCGGCGCTCGACCCGGCGCGCCTGCCCTCGGATGCCGACGACGACGTGCGCGAGCTCGCCGACGCGCTGTCGCGCTATGCGCAGCGCCTGTCGAGCTTCGTCGAGCGCGAGCGGCATTTCACCCG
>JADLDF010000080.1 GCA_020846815.1 Gammaproteobacteria bacterium
CAGAAGCCGGTGCCGAGGCCCGCGAGGCAGGCCGCACCGAGCGCCGTCGTCTCGGTCACACGCGGGCGCACGACCGGCACGCCGAGGATGTCGGCCTGGAACTGCATCAGCAGGTCGTTCGCCGTCGCGCCACCGTCGACCCGCAACTCGAGCAGCGGCTGGCGGGCATCCTGCTGCATCGCCGCCAGCAGCTCCGCGCTCTGGAAGGCGATCGACTCGAGCGCGGCGCGCGCCAGATGCGCGCGCGTGCTGCCGCGGCTGAGGCCGACGATGGTGCCGCGGGCATGCGGATCCCAGTGCGGGCTGCCGAGGCCCGTGAACGCCGGCACGAGGTAGACGCCGCCGTTGTCGGCCACGCTCGCGGCCAGTGCCTCGACGTCGGCCGAGCGCTCGACCAGGCCGAGCCCGTCGCGCAGCCACTGCACGACCGCGCCGCCGACGAACACGCTGCCCTCGAGCGCGTACTGCGCCGCAGCGCCCTGCCGCTGCCAGGCCAGGGTCGTCAGCAGGCGATTGCGCGAGGCCAGCGGCGCGGTGCCCGTGTTCATGAGCATGAAGCAGCCGGTGCCGTAGGTGTTCTTGGCCATGCCCGGCTGGAAGCAGGCCTGCCCGAACAGCGCTGCCTGTTGGTCGCCGGCGATGCCCGCGAGGGGCAGGGCGTGGCCGCCGATCATCACCTCGATGCCGCAACCGGAAGACGGCACGATCCGCGGCAGGCAGACGCGCGGAATCCCGAGCATGCGCAGCATCTCCTCCGACCAGTCGCCGGTCCGCAGGTCGTAGAGCAGGGTGCGGCTCGCATTGGTCGGATCGGTGACGTGCTCGCGGCCGCCGGAGAGTTTCCACACGAGCCAGCTGTCGACCGTGCCGAAAGCGAGCTCGCCTCGCGCGGCCCGCACGCCCGCGTCGGGCAGGTGCTCGAGCATCCAGGCGAGCTTGGTGCCGGAGAAATACGGATCGAGCAGCAGGCCCGTGCAGCGCGCGACCTCGGGTTCGAAACCACGGGCACGCAGCTCGGCGCAGTGGTCGGCGGTGCGCCGGTCCTGCCAGACGATCGCCGGACCGAGCGGCCGTCCGCTGGCGCGTTCCCAGAGCAGCGTCGTCTCGCGTTGGTTGGTGATACCGATCGCGGCGACGTCCCGCGGCGTCGCGCGGGCGCGCGCCAGCACCTCGTCGACGGTCGCGGCCTGGCTGTGCCAGATCTCCTCGGGATCGTGCTCGACCCAGCCGGCCTTCGGGAAATGCTGTGCGAACTCGCGCTGGGCGAGCGCCACGACCGCGCCCGAGTGGTCGAAGAGGATGGAACGGGAACTGGTCGTGCCCTGGTCCAGGGCGAGCACGAGCTGTGGCATCTGTCCTCCCGGCGTTGCGCCGCGCAGCGCACGGCCGGGATCGATCCTAGCGATCGAGCGGATGCGCTGCGAGCCAGGCGTCGAGCCGCGCCGCGGCGTCCGCCGCCAGGTGCAGCCCGAGCCGGGAGCGTCGCCACAGGATGTCGTCGGCGCAGCGCGCGTATTCGTGGCGGCGCAGCCAGTCGATCTCCGCGGCATGCAGGCCCGGCAGGACCTGCTCGCCGAGCGCGGCGATCGAGTCTGCGCCCCGCAGCATCCACGCCATGCGCGTGCCATAGGCGCGTGCCCAGCGATGGCGCAGCATCGCAGGCAGCCACGACCATTGCTGTGCCAGCGAGTGCTCGAAGCGTGCGAAATCGGCATCCGGCAGGTCGCCGCCGGGCAGGGTGGCACGATGCGTCCAGCCGCGCACGGAGTGCCCGAGCTGGGGCGCGAGGCGTTCCAGCGCCTCTTCGGCGAGGCGTCGATAGGTGGTGAGCTTGCCGCCGAATATGCTCAGCAGCGGCGGCTGCTCGTCGTCGAGCTCGAGCGAATAGTCGCGCGTCACGCTGGCCGCGCTGCCGGCCGCGTCGTCGAGCAGCGGGCGGACGCCCGAGTAGGTCGCCACGATCTCGTGCGGCTCGACCGGCCGGCGGAACCAGCGCGTGGCCATGTCGCAGAGGTAGCGGACCTCGGTGGCGTCGATCGCGACCTCGGCAGGGTCGCCGTGGTATTCGACGTCGGTCGTGCCGAGCAGCGTGAAGTCGCGCTCGAACGGGATCGCGAACAGGATGCGGCCGTCCGGGTTCTGGAGCAGGTAGGCGAACTCGTGATCGAACAGCCGGCGCACGATCACGTGGCTGCCCTTGACCAGCCGCAGCTGGCGCGTGGCATCGCGGTGCAGCACGCGGCCGAGGACTTCGTCGACCCAGGGACCGGCGGCATTGACGATCGCGCGCGCCTCGACCTCGAAGGACGGCGCCGCGGCCGGGCGCAGGGTGGCACGCCAGTTCGCGCCGTCGCGGACCGCGCGCTCGAGACGTGTACGCGTCAGCACGGTCGCGCCGCGCTCCGCGGCGTCGACGGCATTGAGCACCACCAGCCGCGCGTCCTCGACCCAGGCATCCGAATAGACGAAGCCGCGGTCAAAGCGGGGCTGGAGTACGACCCCGGCCGGATGGCGGCGCAGGTCGAGCGCGCCTGACCTAAGCAGCCGGCGGCGCCTCGCCAGGTGGTCGTAGAGGAACAGCCCGGCGCGGATCATCCACGACCACCGCAGATGCGAGTCCTGGGGCATCACGAAACGCAGCGGCCGGATGATGTGCGGCGCGGCCCCGAGCAGGACCTCGCGTTCCTGCAGCGCCTTGCGGACCAGCCGCAACTCGCCGTGCTCGAGGTAGCGCAGCCCGCCGTGGATCAGCTTGGTACTGGCGGACGAGGTGTGGGCGGCGAGGTCGTCGCGCTCGCACAGCAGTACCCGCAGGCCGCGTCCCGCGGCATCGCGTGCGATGCCTGCTCCATTGATGCCGCCACCGATCACGAGCAGGTCGAAGGGAGCGGTCGGGCGGGGGCGGTCGTGCATCAGCGAAGGGCGCCGCGCGTCACGAGTCTGGGGGGCGCCGCGGTCGGCGGCACTATATCGTGTATCGCGCCCGGTCCGGCGGCACGTCTTCGACCCTCGGGCTGCGGCTCCACTCAGCCGGCAGGAAACCCCTGCAAACCAAGGCTTTTCCCGTGATCGCGACCCTTTCGTCGCAGCCCCGGACGTGTAAGAATCAGCCTACGCCGCCCTTAGTGCGGTGCAGTACAGAGAACGGGCAACAGACGCGCGAAAAGGGCTTGCGTTTCTGTGCGCTATGCTATTCTCGTTTCCGATCGTTGCCTTTCCGTCTGCATCCCCTGGCGTATTTCGCGCCTGTCTGCATCGCCGAAGCGTCATCGATCAGGTGGCCTGGACGCCGCCCGGGGATTTGCGATCCGGCTCCCGCCGGTCCCGCGACTCCTCGATCGCAGTCCCGACCGTGTACGTGTCCTTTATTTGGTGTTCTCAGAGATGGCGAAAATTTACGTAGGCAACCTGCCTTTCTCGGCTGACGAAGCCGCGGTGCGGGATCTGTTCTCTCAGCATGGTACGGTCGAGTCCGTGTCCCTGCCGGTCGATCGCGACACGGGCCGCCCGCGCGGCTTCGGGTTCGTCGAGATGTCGCAGGCCGATGCGGCCCGTGCGATCCAGTCGCTGAACGGCTATTCGATGCAGGGTCGTCCGCTACGCGTCAACGAAGCGCAGGATCGTCCGCGCACCGGTGGTCCGGGCGGCGGCGGTGGCGGTGGTGGTTACCGCGGCGGCGGCGGCGGTGGTGGCGGTGGCTATCGTGGCGGCAGCGGTGGTGGCGGCGGTGGCGGTGGCTATCGCGGCGGTGGCAGCGGTGGCGGCGGCGGCGGTGGCCGCTGGTAAGACCAGTCGCATACGGCTTTCGCGCAAGGCCCGTCTCCGGACGGGCCTTGCCGTTTCCGGGGTCCGGAGTTCCCAGGCGGTGAGCTTGCGGTATCTGCCGGCTGCGGAGCGCGAGGGCGTCTACTATCCCTGGCGTCGCCAGATCCGCAGCTGGTTGTTCGCCGGCATGGTGTGATCGGCGATCGGGTCCAGATCCTGTGCGGCTGCCAGCCCGTCGATCCATTCGGCGTCGCGGATGCCGCTGGCCGGGTCGCGGGCCTGCAGCTCGGCATCGAAGCGGGCATTGCTGTCGCTGGTGTAACGACCCGCGTAGCGGAACGGCCCGTAGACCACGAGCAGGGCGGCGGGTGCAAGCATGCGGCCGAGCCCGGCGAAGCACTCCGCCACCTGCGACCGCGACATGATGTGCAGCGTGTTGGCGCTGAAGGCGGCATCCCAGCGACCCTCGACACCAAGCGGGGCGGGCGGCCAGCCGCGTTGCGCGACATCGAGCTCGAGCGGCGCGAGCAGATTCGCGGAGCCTTCGAGTGCGACGCGCGCGCGCAGTCCCGGCAGCGAGCTCGCACGTTCGGTCGGCTGCCAGTGCAGCCAGGGCATCGACGCGGCGAAATACACGGCATGCTGCCCCGTGCCGCTGCCGATCTCGAGCACTTCGCGCCGGTCGCGAAAGGTCTCGCGCAGGATCGCCAGGATCGGATCGCGGTTACGGGCACAGGCGGCGGAAAACGGCAGGTCGGGTGTATTCATCGGCAGGACTCGTTCACGAGGCGACGTGCACCAGCTGCTTGCCGACGTTGCGTCCCTCGAACAGTCGGATCAGCGCCTGCGGCATCCGTTCCAGGTCCTCGAGGATGTCTTCCTGGTAGCGCAGTCGGCTCGCGGCGATCCACTGCGCCATGGCCGCCTCGGCACGCGGGAAACGATCCGCCATCTCGTAGATGAAAAAGGCCTCCATACGGGCCATCTCCTTGAAGATCGAGAACGCGTTGCGCAGCGTATGGGGCCGCGCCACGCCGTCGACGTACTGCGAGATCGCGCCGCACAGCACGACCCGTGCGTGGTGTCGCAGGTGCGCGAGCAGCCACTGGCGGTTGACGAGTGGCTGCGGCACCGGCGCGCCCCTAGAGATCGTTGCCGCGCGATTCCTTCATCAGGAACAGCGACAGCAAGAAGCAGCTGCCCATGACGACGATCGGATACCAGAGGCCCGACAGCACGTCGCCGGTGCGAGCCACCAGCCAGGCGGCCGTCAGGGGCATGAAGCCGCCGAACCAGGCGCTGGTCAGATGGTAGGGCACCGACAGCGCGGTGTAGCGGATGCGCGTCGGGAAGATCTCGGTGAGCCAGGCGGCACCGGGACCGCAGGTCAGGCCCGCGCCGACGATCATCGCCAGGATCAGCGCGATCAGCTTCAGATGCGTGGCGCTGAGATCGGCGAGCGAGTCGATCCGCGGCGTCGCTGCGGCGGCTGGATAGCCGGCCGTGGCCAGTGCCGCGGCCAGTGCTTCGCGGTCGAAACCCTCGAGCCGTCGGCCGGCCACTTCGATCGTCAGCGGCACGTCGCCCGGCGCCGCGGCGTTGGCGTAGGAGATGCCGCGTTTGGCAAGGTAGTCGCGCGCGCGCGTGGCGTCGTCGAGCTGCGCTGCATCGGCGAAGGGATCGAAGCGCGTCGGTGCGGCATGCACGGTGACCGGCGCGCGCTGCTGTGCGGCCGCGAGGTCCGGGCTGCCGACCGCGAGCAGGCCGCTGTAGGCCGGCATCACGGCGAGCGAGGCGAGCAGCATGCCGGTGAGCATCACCGGGCGGCGTCCGATCCGGTCGGAGAGTGCGCCGGCCGCGGCATAGATCGGCACGCCGAGCAGCAGTGCGACCACGATCACGACCGACGTGGTGCCGGAGTCGAGCAGCAGCGCGGTCTGCAGGAACACCATCGAATAGAACTGCGCCGTGTACCAGCTGATAGCCATCGCGGCCGCTACGACGATGGCCGCGAGCATGCGGCGCGCGTTCTCGCGCTGGAACAGGCTCTCGACGATCGGTGAGCGTGACAGCTGGCCGCTGCGCTTGAGCTCGGCGAACAGTGGTGACTCCTGCAGCTTCAGGCGGATGTAGACCGACAGGCCGAGCAGCACGACCGAGACCAGGAACGGAATGCGCCAGCCCCAGGCACGAAAGGCCTGCTCGCCGAGCGCGGCGCGACAGGCGAGGATCACCAGCAGCGACAGCACCAGCCCGAGCGTGGCGGTCGTCTGGATCCAGCTCGTGAAGTAGCCGCGACGCTCCTTGCGGGCGTGCTCGGCGATGTAGACCGCAGCGCCGCCGAACTCGCCGCCGAGCGCGAGGCCCTGGATCAGCCGCAGCGACACCAGCAGGGCCGGCGCCCACCAGCCGATGCTCTCGAACGTGGGCAGCACGCCGACCAGCGCGGTCGAGGCGCCCATGAGCACGATCGTGATCAGGAAAGTGCGCTTGCGGCCGACGCGGTCGCCGAGGCGGCCGAAGATCAGCGCGCCGAGCGGTCGCACGGCGAAGCCGGCACCGAAGGTCGCGAGGCTCGCGAGCAGCGCCGCCGTGTCGTTGCCGGCCGGGAAGAACAGCGCGCCGAAGAACGTCGCGAGCGTGCCGTAGAGCATGAAGTCGTAGAATTCGAAGACAGTGCCGGTCGAGGCGGCGAGCACCACGCGCGACATCGGGGTGATCGCCGTCGCGGCCGGCGGCGCGTCGGTCACGGCGGCGGACGTCGGGGTCGAGGAGGACGGGCTCATGGGCGACTCGGGTGACGAAACCCGACGATTCTAGGCAGAATCGTGCGACCCCGGGGCCGGCCGGGCGGCCGTCGCGCAGCGGGAGACGATGCGCGTCGCGTCGGGCCCCACCGGACCGCACCGCGTGAAGCCGGCGCGGCGCGTGGCCAGGCCGGGCATTCGTAACGGTGGGTCGGGAACCGCGACCGCTCCTCGGGCGGCACCGCCGCCGCGCTCCGTTAACATGCGGGGCGCCACGAAGCCGCCGCGAGCCGCGCGGCGCGGTTGCAGGCGATTCCTGGAGCGAGCATGAAGCGGATTCCGCGCGGATATTTCGAGGGCCCTTCGGGGCAGGTGCATTACCGCCGCGCGGCCGTCGCCGGCGGCACGCCGCTGCTGCTGCTGCACCAGTCACCGCTGTCCTCGGTGCAGTTCGAGGCGGTGCTGCCACGACTGCAGGCGCGCGGCTACGACGCAGTCGCACTCGACATGCCGGGTTTCGGCCTGTCCGACGACGCGCCGGACGGGGCGACGCTCGACGACTACGCCGCCGTGCTCGGCGCCGCGCTCGAGGCGCTGGGCTGGGCCGATGCGCACGTCGTCGGGCATCACACCGGTGCGGTCGTCGGTGCACTGTTCGCAGTTGCGCAGCCGGCGCGTGTGCGGCGTCTGGTATTGAACGGCTTCCCGCTGCTGACCCAGGCAGAGCGCGAGCACTTCGGCACGTTCTATTTCGGCCCGAAGGCGCCGCGGCCCGACGGTTCGCACCTGCTGACGGCCTGGGAGAACCGCCTGCGCTCGACGCCGGGCTGGAGCGATCTCGCATTGATGCACCGCTACACCGTCGAGGCGCTGTACCGCGACGAGACCAACTGGCGCGCGTTCCCGCTGGTGATCCAGGCCGATCTCGGCCGGCTGCTGCAGGTGCTGCAGGTGCCGACCCTGCTGCTGACCAACACCGGCGAGGACCTCTACGACGCGACGCGCCGCTCGCGCGAGCTGCGGCCGCAGTTCTTCGCCTATCGCGAGCTGCAGGGCGGCACCCACGACATCGTCGACGAGCAACCGGAACCGTGGGTCGAGG
>JADLDF010000081.1 GCA_020846815.1 Gammaproteobacteria bacterium
GCCGCCACCGCCGACCGGCACTGCGACCACCTCGAGGCCCGGCACTTCGCACAGCAGCTCGAGCGCCGCCGTGCCCTGGCCCGCGATCACGCGCGCATCGTCGAACGGATGCACGAGATGCGCCGGCGCCGTCTCGAGCCAGTCGGCGAGCGCCGCCTCGCGCGCCGCGAGCCCCGGTGCACAGCGCCGGATGCTCGCACCGGCCGCCTCGACGGCCGCGAGCTTCGTCGCCGCGGCGTCCGCGGGAATCACGACCTGGCAGGGAACGCCGAGGGCGCGCGCGGCCAGCGCGAGCGCGGTGCCGTGATTGCCCGAGGAATGCGTGGCGACGGGCAGGCTGCGCGCCTCGGCCGGGCGCTGCAGCAGCGCGTTCATCGCGCCGCGATACTTGAAGGCGCCGCCGTGCTGCAGGTTCTCGCACTTGAGGAACACCTGCCGCCCGCAGAGCGCGTCGAAGGTCGGCGAGCTCGCGACCGGCGTGCGCCTGAGCCAGGGCGCGAGCCGACCGAGCGCCCCGACCACGGCGTCGAAGCCCGGCAGGTCGGGCGCGGCGGCCTCGCCTGTGCCGGAGGCGCTCACGGGCGGCCCGGGCCGCGATACTCCGGAGCGATCAGCGACTCGCGGTAGTGCCGCAGCTCGCGCACGGACTCGCGGATGTCGTCGAGCGCGAGATGAGTGCCGCTCTTGACGAAGCGCCCGAGGACTTCGGGCGCCCAGCGCCGCGCCAGCTCCTTCAGCGTGCTGACGTCGAGGTTGCGGTAATGGAAGAAGCGCTCGAGCTGCGGCATGTGCCGCGCCAGGAAGCGCCGGTCCTGGCAGATGCTGTTGCCGCACATCGGCGAGCGTCCCGGCTCGACGTGGCGGGCGAGGAACGCGAGCGTCTCGCGCTCGGCCTCGGCGACGCTGCAGCGGCTCGCGCGCACGCGCTCGAGCAGGCCGGAGGAGCCGTGCTGGCGCTGGTTCCAGTCGTCCATGCGCGCGAGCGCGGTCTCGTCCTGGTGGATCGCGATGACCGGCCCTTCCTCGACGAGTTCGAGCTCGCCCGTGGTGACGAGCGTCGCGATCTCGATGATGTCGTCGGACTCGGGGCGCAGCCCGGTCATCTCGAGGTCGATCCAGATCAGATGGTCGGCGGCCGGCATGATGCGGGAGTCTACCAGAGCCCCGCCGCGGACCCGTCCGACGCCGACTGCGGCACATGGACAAGCCGCAGCCCCGGATCCTAGAGTGGCCACGCCTCCACCCCGGAGGCCAGCCGGCCGGAAACCGTTTGCAAGCCCAGGTCATCGCCGCATTCGGACGTCACCTGCGCGTCCGCGAGCCCGAGGGCGCCGAACACGACGCGCGCCCCTTCGGCCGCCGGCTGGAGATCGTCTGCGGCGACACCGTGCGCTGCGAGCGCGATGCGGCGCACGACGAGATCCACGTCGTCGAGGTGCTGCCGCGCCGCACGGCGCTGTACCGCTCCAGTGCCCGCGGCGACGCGGAGGTCGTGGTCGCCAACGTGACACTGCTCGCCGTGGTGATCGCGCCGCGCCCGGCGCCGGACCTGTTCGTCGTCGACCGCTACCTGTGCGCAGCGGCCTCGGGCGGCATGCGCGCACTGCTGGTGCTCAACAAGCTGGATCTCGACGACGCCGCGGCGCTGCGCACGGCACTCGGCGCGTACGAACGGGCCGGCTACGAAGTGCTGTCGGTCGCGGCGCGTGAAGGGCGCAACGTGCCGGACCTGGCGCGCGCGCTCGAGGCACAGACAGGGGTGCTGCTCGGCCAATCGGGAGTGGGCAAGTCTTCGCTGGTCGCGCGGCTCGTGCCAGCGTCGGGCCACGCGATCCAGACCGGCGAGCTCGTGCGTGGCGAGGAAGGCCGGCACACGACCACGAGCTCGCGCCTGTACGACCTGCCGGGCGGCGGCCATCTGATCGATTCGCCGGGCGTGCGCGATTTCGCTCCGGCGATCCAGACGCTGGAGCAGGCCAGTCTCGGCTTCGTCGAGGTCGATGCCCTGGCGCCCGGCTGTCGCTTCGCCGACTGCCGCCATCTGGCCGAGCCGGGCTGCGCGGTCCGCGACGCAATCCAGGCCGGCAGCCTGGACGCACGTCGCTACGAGAGCTACCGCCGCATGCGGCGGCTGTTCCAGGACCTCAAGGCGGCGCAGGGTCCGGGACGGCGCCCGCCGTCCCGCTGAGCGGACGCGGACACGCCCTCGTCGTGCTCGCGGCCGCTTGCCAGGCCGATCATCGCGCTGGAGGACCGCGGACAGCCCTGCCGACCGTGGCGCGCGGCGGCGCCCTGCCGGCAAATGGATTCAGCCGAGCGACTGACGGCCCGCGAGCGCATGCGCCAGCGTGCCGCTGTCGATGTATTCCAGCTCGCCGCCGATCGGCACGCCGTGGGCGATGCGCGTGGCGCGCACGCGATGGGCGCGCGCGAGCTCGGACAGGAAATGCGCGGTCGCCTCCCCTTCGACGGTCGGGTTGGTGGCCAGGATCAGCTCCTGGACCTCGCCGGCGCCGAGCAGCGACTCGAGCTCGCGCACGCCGATCTGCTCGGGCCCGATGCCATCGAGCGGCGAGA
>JADLDF010000082.1 GCA_020846815.1 Gammaproteobacteria bacterium
CGATGATCAGCGGCGGACAGAACGCGATCGTGTCGTTGACCAGGGCACGTACGATCAGGCCCTGCTCGGCAGCCAGCCCGTAGACGCGCGGGCCGACCTTGCGCTCGACCGGGAAGTTGCGATGCGCTGATTTGTCGGCGACCAGTTCAACCGCGCCGATCAGCCCGAGCCCGCGCACTTCGCCGACCAGCGGATGATCGGCGAACTCCCTGAGGCGCCGCTGGAACCGCCCCGACACCGCCTTCACATGTTCGCCGATGCGAAGGTCGTCGTAGATCTTCTGCGTCTCCAGCGCGACCGCCGCCGGCACCGGATGGCCGGAATAGGTGAAGCCGGTGCCGAAATTGCCGAACCGCCGGCTGCCTTCGACCAGCGCCTGGTAGATCTTCTCCGACACCATCACCGCACCGATCGGCTGGTAGGCCGCCGAGAGCTGCTTGGCCATGCTCATCATGTCGGGCTTCAGCCCGTAGGTCTCCGAGCCGAACATATTGCCGGTGCGGTAGAAGCCGCTGATCACCTCGTCGACCAGGAGCAGGATGTCGTGGCGGGCGAGGATCGGCGTGATCGCCTCGAAATAGCCCTTGGGCGGCTCGATCACGCCGCCCGCACCAAGGAACGGTTCCGCGATGAAGGCGGCCACGGTATCGGGTCCCTCGGCCTCGATCAGCGCTTCGAGATTGCCGGCAAGGCGGCGCGCGAAGGCCTCCTCGCTCTCGCCCTCCAGCGCATAGTGGTAATGGTGCGGGCAGTCGGTATGCAGGATGTTCTTGATCGGCAGATCGAAGGCGTTGTGCGCATACTGCAGGCCGGTGAGGCTGCCGGCGGCCACGGTGATGCCGTGATAGGCGCCGCGCCGCGCGATGATCTTCTTCTTCTGCGGCCGGCCGACGATGTTGTTGTAGTACCAGACCAGCTTGACCTGGGTGTCGTTCGCCTCCGAGCCGGAATTGCAGAAGAACACCTTCGACATCGGCGCCGGCGCGCGCTGGATCAGGTATTCGGCGAGCTCGATCGAGGGCTCGACCGCCTTGTGCGCGAAATTGTGGTAGAACGGCAGTGCCTCGAGCTGCCGGCGCGCCGCCTCGACCAGCCGCTTCTCACTGAAGCCGAGCGAAGCGCACCACAGGCCGGCCAGCCCCTCGATGTAGCGGTTGCCCTCGTCGTCATAGACATAGATGCCCTCGCCACGGCCGAACACGACCGGCCCGCTGCGCTCGTGCTGGTCGAGATTGGTGAACGGGTGCAGGTGATAACGCACGTCGCGCGCCTGCAGGGAATTCGGGGCGGCTGGTTTCATCATCCTCTCCTTGCGCGTTTCGCGGGCAGCGTTGCGGCGCGCGTCACAGGCGCGTCCTGGCTCCCGTCGGGTCGTAGAAGGATTGCAGCGATGCCTGCGCGCGGTAGCGTTCGCAGGCGATCTCGATCTCGAACGTGCTCTGCTCCAGCAGCGCCTTGCCCACGCCGTCGGCGTGGCGGACATAACCCATGCCGACGGCATGCCCGAGCGTGAAGCCGTAGGCGCCGGAGCGCAGATAGCCGACGATCTCGCCGTTCATGCGGATCAGCTCGTCCTTGTGCAGGTCGGGCGCCGGGTCCTCGAGACGGAACAGCACCATCCGCTTCTTCAGGACCTGGCCGCGCTGGGCGGCGACCGCGTCGCGGCCGATGAATCCGCCTGGCTTGTCCGGCTTGACGGTGAATCCAAGCCCTGCCTCGTAGGGCGTGTCGTCCGGCGTCAGGTCGAGCCCGAACTCGCGATAGCCGCGCTCGCAGCGAAGGTGCTCCAGCGCGTGATAGCCGGCATGCTTCAGCCCGAACGCCTGCCCGG
The DNA here is from genome assembly GCA_020846815.1 of Gammaproteobacteria bacterium. Next base: position 1,832 of record JADLDF010000082.1, read on the forward strand.
CGGTAACGATGCGATCGTAGATGTCGGGCGCGAACTCGCTCGGGATGTAGAGCTCGAAGCCGAGCTCGCCGACGAAGGTCAGCCGGTTGGCGAGAACCCGCCCGTAGCCGAGGTCGATCTCGCGCGAGGCAGCAAAGGGGAAGGCCTCGTTCGACAGGTCGTCGTCGGTAAGGCCCTGCAGCAGCGCCCGCGAGCGCGGTCCCTGGATGGAAAGCACCGCCCAGCCCGACGTCACGTCGGTGATGAAGGCGTGGTCACCGGCGCCGACATTACGCTCCATCCACGCCCTGTCGCGCGGCAGGAACGCCGCCGAGGAGACGACCATGTAGCGATCCTCGGCGAGCCGGTTGACGGTGACGTCGGCCTCGATCCCGCCGCGCCGGTTCAGCATGTGAGTATAGACGATGCGGCCCGGTTCGACATCGACATCGTTCCCGCACAGGCGCTGCAGCAGGCGGCTCGCGTCGCGCCCCTGCACCAGCGTCTTGCCGAACGAGCTCAGGTCGAACAGCGCGACATTCTCGCGCGCAGCCCGGCACTCCGCGGCGGTATGCGCATACCAGTTCGGCTGGTGCCAGGCGTATTCGTCGCGCGGCTCCACGCCTTCCGGCGCGTACCAGTTGGCGCGCTCCCAGCCATGCACCTCGCCGAAGCAGGCGTTCTCGGCCTTGACGCGATCGTGCAGCGGCGTCCTGCGCACGCCCCGCGCGGAGGCGCGCTGCAGATTCGGCCAGTGCATCCGGAAGATCGAGGCCAGCGATTCCGCGCCGCGCGCCTCGACATAGGCGCGATTGGCCTGGAAGCGGTGGAAGCGGGCGACGTCCACATCGGCGAGATCCATGGTCGGCTCGCCCGCCACGATCCATTCGGCGAGCGCCTTCGAGGCACCCGGCGCCATCTCGAAGCCTTCGGAATTGTAGCCGGCCGAGACGAAGCAGCGCGCAAGCCCCGGCAGTTCGCCGATCACGAAGTTGGCGTCCGGCGTGAAACTCTCCGGCCCGTTCATGAACTGCGCGATGCCGACATTCTCGAGCGCCGGGATCGCCTCGCAGGCCATGCCGTAGGGCAGCGCGAAGTGGTCCCAGTCGTCGGGAAGGTGGATGAACTCGCCCGGATTCGGCAGTGTGGCAACGCGGATCGGCTTCGGCTCCGGCTCAAACGCGCCGACCAGCAGCTTGCCGGCGTCCTCCTTGACATAGACATAGCCGTCGGTGTCGCGGAGCACGGGAAGTCCGGGCGTCGCCATCTCCATCGACTGGGTGACGACATAGAAATGTTCGCACGGATTGAGCGGCACGACCGCGCCGAGCTGGGCGGCGAACTCGCGTGTCCAGAGACCGCAGGCCAGCACCAGCGTCTCGCATGTGATCTCGCCGGCAGTGGTGGTCAGCCGGTAGCCCTCTGCCGCGCGTGCCATGTTCGTGACGGGTGTGCGCTCGAAAATGCGCGCACCACCCCGCCGCGCGCCCTGCGCGAACGCCATCACCGTATCGACGGCGTTCAGCTGCCCGTCCTTCGGGATGAACAGCGCACCGGCGACAAGTTTCGTCGCAAGCCCCGGATAAAGTCGGCCTGCCTCGTCCGGCGAGATCATCTCGGCCGCGACGCCGTAGCTCCGGGCGATGCTCGCCCGCCGCTTCAGCTCGTAGACACGCTCGCTGTCGCGGGCGATCGCGAGCGTGCCGTTCTGCTTGAAACCGATCGACTGCCCGGTCTCGGCCTCCAACGTCTCGTAGAGCCGGCTGTTGACGTGCGACAGGTCGGTCATCGCATGGCTCGAGCGCAGCTGCATGATCAGCCCGGCGGCGTGCCACGACGTGCCGCAGGTCAGCACACCGCGCTCCAGCAGCACGACATCGCGCTTGCCCAGCCGCGTCAGTTGCCAGGCAAGGCTCGTGCCGGCAACACCGCCGCCGATGACGACGATTTCAGCATGGGTCGGCAGTCCGCCGTTCATTTACGCCTCGCGCCCCTCGCCTTGCGATGAGGCGGGCGCCGTGGCTCGCACGGCGCCCGCAACGGTCCAGGCCAACCTCTCGGGCTGTAGAGTCTCAGACCGCCCAGCCGCCGCACACCACCAGTTCCTGGCCGGTGATGTTCTTGGAGTCGTCGCACGACAAGAACACCACCGCGTTGGCAATGTCCTCCGGCGTGGTGACGCGATGCAGCGCCATCTCGTCGAGATACTCCTCGTAGACCTGCTCATAGGTCCAGCCGCGCTTCTCCGCCTTGACGCGGCACAGTTTCTCCATCCGCGGCGTCTGCACGATGCCGGGCATGATCGCGTTGACGTTGATGTTGAACTCGCCGGCATCGAGCGCAGCCGTGCGGGTCAGGCCGCGCACGCCCCATTTCGAGGCGCTGTAGGCAGCGCGATTCTTGTATCCGCGCATGCCCGAGCCGCCGCCGAGATTGACGACCTTGCCGTAGCGCTGCTTGATCATCGTCGGCATCACGTGCTTCATCGGCAGGAACGGGCCGACGATGTTCTTGCGCAGCAGGTCCAGGAAGTCGGTCGCGTCGATCTCCCAGACCGGCGTCTCGATCGGCCCGGTGGCGCCCGCCGCGTTCACCAGCACGTCGATGCGGCCGCCGAAGAAGGCGAGCGCTGCCTCGACGATCGCCTTCACGTCGGCCTCGACCGTGCAGTCGCCCTCCTTGAGGGCGACCTTCACGCCCTTCGCCTTCAGCTCGGTGGCGAGCTCCTCGAGCGGGCCGCGCGAGCGGGCAGTCAGGAACAGCTCCGCGCCCTCCTCGGCCAGCTTGCGGGTGATGGTGCCGCCCATGCCCTGCGCGGCGCCGGTGATGATGACCTTGCGTTTGTCGAGTTTCATGGTGTCTCTCCGTTGGTTTCCGTTGCCTATGCCGGCGCGCCGTAGCCGCCGCCACCGCTGGACTTCATGATCACGCAGTCGTCCTGGTAGAGCGTGACGTGGGTCTTGCCCGAGATCGGCTGCATCGTGCCGTCGGCGCGCCGGATCACGATCTCGAACGTCTTGCCCGGCTCGCCGCCCTGCAGCCCGTAGGGCGGGACGACGTAGCGTTCGACCATGCTGGTCATGCCCATCTCGGGCGCCAGGATGCGGTAGTGCCGCTCCTGTCCCGGCCCGCCGCGATGGCGTCCGCGCCCGCCCGAGTCCTGGCGCAGCGCCTGGCGCTCGATGCGGATCGGATAGAAGGTCTCGATGATCTCCGCCGGCGTGTTCATCACGTTCGACATGTGCGGCCGCACCGCCGGGCCGCCATCGCGCTCGGCACGCGCACCCTCGCCGCCGGCATGCACCTCATAGAGCGTGGTCCAGCCGCCGGTGCGCGGATCGACGCCGCTGAACAGCAGCAGCCCCGACGTGGTCGAGCCGCCGGCGCTCAGCCGCTCGGGCGTCACCGCCTCGAACGCCTTGAAGATCGCATCGACCATGCGCTGCGAGGTCTCGTGGTTGCCGCCGACGACGGGGCGCGAATAGGGCGGGTTGACCAGCGAGCCCGGCCTCGTGATCACCTCCAGCGGCCGCCCGCAGCCGGCGTTCGGCTGGATGTCGGGGCCGGCGATCGCCTTCATCGCGTAGAACACGCTGGCGCCGGCGGTGAACGGGGTCGCGTTCAGTGGCCCCTTGGCGGCATCGTCGGTCTCGGTGAAGTCGAAGGTCGCGCGGTCGCCGGCGATCGTCACGCGCACCCTGACCGCGATCGGGCGGTTGTCGATGCCGTCGTGGTCGAGGAAATCCTCGCCGAGATAGACGCCGTCCGGAATCGCGCTGATGGCCGCGCGCATCTGCCGCTCGGACTGGTCGTGGATGTCGGCGATCGCGGCCTGCACGGTGGCGGCGCCATACTCCTTGAACAGTTCCTGCAGCCGCTCGTCGGCCGAGCGGGTTGCCGCCATCTGCGCCATGATGTCGCCCTCGCGCTCCTCGCCGCCGCGGACATTGGCAACGACGACGTCGAGCTTCTCGCGATCGGGGCCGGCCGCGGTGAACAGGCGGAAGGGCGGAATGCGCAGGCC
>JADLDF010000083.1 GCA_020846815.1 Gammaproteobacteria bacterium
CAGCGTGCGATGACCAGCGCGCCGACCACGCCCATCACGGGATCGGCCCAGAGCCACCCATAGCTGCGGCCGAGCAGCAGCGCGACGATCGCCAGTACCGAGGTCAGCGCGTCGGCCAGTACGTGGATGTAGGCCGCACGCAGGTTGTTGTCGCGGACGTGTCCGTCGCCGTGCTGGTGTCCGCGGCCGTGTCCGCGGCCATGTTCGTTGTCGTGCTCGGGCCCGTATTCGCCGCTCTGCCCATGCGCGTCGCTCCTGGGGCGAGTCGGCGCGGAGTCGTGCTCATGGCGATGATGCGCGTGATCGTCCTTGAGCAGCCACGCCGATACCAGGTTCACGATCAGCCCGAGGACCGCGACGATGATCGCCTGGCCGAAGAGGACGGGCACGGGATCGACGAGCCGCAGAAAGCTCTCCCAGCCGATCAGCAGCGCGATCAGCGCGAGCACCAGCGCGCTGGCGAAGCCGGCGAGGTCGCCGAGCTTTCCGGTTCCGAAGGTGAAGCGCGCGTCGCGCACGTGGCGCCGCGCATAGACATATGCGAGCGCCGTGATCAGCATGGCACCAGCATGCGTCGACATGTGCCAGCCGTCGGCCACGAGCGCCATGGAACCGAAGACGGTGCCGGCGGCGATCTCGACGACCATCATCGTGGCGGTCAGCGCGATCACGAGCCAGACCCGCCGTTCGTTGCGCCGATGGTCGCTGCCGAGGAAGACGTGCTCGTGCGTCGCCTCCGGGCCCGCGACGGCGGCCGGCGCGGGGGCGTGCGAATGCGCGTGTGCGTTCATTTCACGTAGGCTCGTACGACGTCGATCAGCTCGCGGGCTCCGGCACGGCGCTCGGCCTCGCTCGCGACATCGAGCACGTGCTCGAGCAGATGATCCTCGATCAGCTCGGCCGTGAGCCCGTTCAGTGCGCCGCGCGCGGAGGCGAGCTGGCGCAGGATCTCGGCGCAGGCGGCCTGTTCTCCCAACGCGCGCTCGATGCCTTCGAGCTGGCCCTTGATGCGCCGCACCCGGGCGATGAGCCTGTCCTTCTGACGAATGGTGTGGGACATGGGTGGAAACGCGGCACGTCTATAGGGTAGGGGACTATACTACATCGATGAAGCTGCGCAGCCATGTGGCGCCGGGGCGGGCTAGGATTTCGCGATGAGGTATCCGGCTCCCCGGTTCGCCGCCGTCCCGCATCGGACATGGGCGGTACGAAGATGAACGATCGCAGCCGCAGATATCCGCCGGCGCGTCGCGAGCCCGGAGCGCCCCGGGGTAGTGCACCGCGGCCCGCCCCGCATCGCGACGTGTCGGGGGAGCCGCGCCTTTCCAAGCGCATGAGCGAGCTCGGCCTCTGCTCGCGGCGCGAGGCCGACGAGTGGATCGTCAAGGGCTGGGTCAAGGTCGACGGCCGTGTGGTCGACACGCTCGGCGTGCGGGTCTCGCCGCAGGCGCGCATCGAGGTCGATTCGACGGCGCGGCAGCATCAGGACGCGCAGGTGACGATCCTGCTGCACAAGCCGGTCGGTTATGTCTCCGGGCAGGCGGAGGATGGCTACGAGCCCGCCGTCGTGCTGATCCGGCCGGAAAACCGCTGGGCCGGCGATTCCTCGCCGCTGCGGTTCCAGCCCGGGCACCTGCGCGGCCTCGCCCCGGCGGGGCGACTGGACATCGATTCGACCGGCCTGCTGGTGTTCACGCAGGACGGGCGCATCGCCAGGCAGCTCATCGGCCAGGACTCCTCGGTAGAGAAGGAGTACCTGGTGCGCGTCGAGGGCAGGCTCACGGAGCACGGTCTCCAGCAGCTGCGGCACGGCCTGGTGCTCGATGGCGTCAGGCTCAAGCCGGCAGAGGTGTCCTGGCAGAACGCGCAGCAGCTGCGCTTCGTGCTGCGTGAGGGCCGCAAGCGCCAGATCCGGCGCATGTGCGAGCTAGTCGGCCTGGCGGTTACGGGGCTGAAGCGCGTGCGCAGCGGCAAGGTGCCGCTCGGTGGTCTGCCTCCGGGCCAGTGGCGCTACCTGCGTCCCGACGAGACGTTCTGAGGCCGGCACCGCCGGCCTCGGCCGCGCCACCACGCTCTGCTGCGACGTTCACCCACTCAGGTCTCGCATGTCCGCTCCACCGCGTATTGACTGGAACGAGGATGGCGTCGCGCGCGAGGCGCGCTGGCTGTCGGGGAGCGGCGAGCCGCCTCCGGGGCGAGTGCTCGTCGTCGACGATCGCCTCACCGCCGATGAGGCCTATGGCCGGGCCTGCCAGGGCACGGCGCTGCTGTGGCGAGGCGACTTCCAGAACGCACGGCAGATGCTGGCCGCGCTCGCGCTTCGCATCGACCGTCGCATGCGCGCGAGTCGCGACGACGGTACGGACTCCGATGGAGGCAGACGGCGCGCGAGGCGCGCAAACCGCCATCGTCCGGGGGGCGAAAGCGCATCTGCGCTGCATGCACCCGTGACTTTGGCCGCAGCCTTCCATCGCGAGCGCCAGGCGCGCGCGCAGCGTGCGCGCACGCTCGGACGGCTGCTGATCGAACTCGGGGACGATTACAGCATCGCGCTGCGACGCGCGCCTGAAGTCCAGGCGGCCTGCACGGCGGCTTTCGGCGCGGCGGTGGGGCCAGCAGTCCTCTCGCTGCGCGCGCTGCAGGGGGCGATCGGCGCGCACGAATGGCGCCGGCGTGGCATCGAGGTGCCCGCGGCCGGCGGGCGCATCCATCCGCACTACGGCGTGTTCGCACCGGTGCGCAGTGAATACGTCGAGCTCGTGGCGCAGGCCCCGCTGCCCGCGGCGCTGGCGTCCGTCGATCTGGCATTCGACGTCGGCACCGGCACGGGCGTGCTGGCCGCGGTACTCGCGCGCCGCGGCATCGGACGCGTGATCGCCACCGACCGGGACGAGCGGGCGCTCGCCTGCGCGCGCGAGAACCTGGAGCGTCTCGGGCTTGCGAGCCGGGTGGAGGTGTTGCGTGCCGATCTTTTTCCGCCGGGACGTGCGGCGCTGGTGGTGTGCAATCCACCGTGGCTTCCGGCGCGCCCGAGCTCGCCGCTCGAACATGCAGTCTACGATCCCGAGAGCCGCATGCTGCTGGGATTCCTGCGTGGCCTGGCGGCGCACCTGGCGCCCGGCGGCGAAGGGTGGCTGATCTTCTCGGACCTGGCCGAGCACCTGGGGCTGCGCTCGAGGGCCGAACTGCTGGCCGCGTTCGACGCGGCCGGGCTGCAGGTCCAAGGTCGCCTCGACGCGCGGCCGGTGCATCCGCGTGTCGCCGATGCCACCGATGCGCTGCATGCCGCGCGCCAGGCTGAAGTGACCTCGATCTGGCGGCTGCGAGCCGGCTGAACATTCGGCTCGGTCTGTCATGGCTCTCGATCCCGCGTCGCACCTCGCGATCGCGCGGCCGTAGACGTTGATGACGTCGACGAAGCCGACCATGCTGACCTCGACCCCTGTGAGCGGCCGCGCGGTCGCGAAGTCGAGCACGCGACCGCGCCGCGTCGCGCCATCGGCCGCGAACGCCCGGCCGGCGAGCAGAACGCAGGCGCAGGCGGCGAGCAGAGTGCGGGTCGCGAGCGCGGCCCGGGCACAGTCGGCAAGCAGCGAGCCAGTCACGATCGGAGCGCGGGCTGCGTGCGCCCGTCGCGCTCGAAGAACTCGAGGATCGCGCCATCCGGCGTTCGCACGGAAAACACCACGACCGTGCCGTAGGGAGCGATCCGCAGCCGGGCTGGCGCGGTCAGCAGCTCCGCGCCGCGTCCGGCCAGCGTCGCGGCATGCGCCTGCGCGTCCGCGACCGGGAAGCGCCAGGCGAGCCAGCCGTAGTCCACCGGGTCACCGTAGGCGCTCCAGCCGTGCGCCTGCAGCGCGCGGTAGACCCGCCGTACGTCGGGCGTGAAGACGTCGACGTCGAAGATGCCGCCGGTGTCCTAGGTGTGGCCGCTCGAGCGCATGATCCGCTGTGCGACGCCGTGGAATTTCACGAGTCGCACCCAGCCCTTGATGTCGTTCGCGGGAACGAGCAGCCACTGCTCGATGCGCCGGTAGTGGCGCGGCACGCGCCACGCCTGCCACTGCTCGCGCGGCGCATCGGGAAGCCGGCACACCGACCAGCCGCCGATTTCGACGAACACGCGCGCGACGCGTTTCGGGTCCGAGACGCTCGCGACGACTTCCTGCAGACCGCTGAAGGGAAGGGCAGCCATGGTTTCAATCGTCGGTGAACCGTGCCGGGATCCATTCTGCGGCGACGCCTCACAGTCGGCCAATGTCGCCATACGGTCGGCTCGGTCTGCGGACACTGCGATGCGACGCAGCGTCTACGATCCGCGACGTCTGCGTGCGCCAGCGCACATCGCTGTCGGCAATGCGCGTCAAACGGCGTTCCCTGTCAGGCGCGGCCCACGTGCAGAACCGTCTGGCAGGGATGGTCGCCGTGCCGCGCCAGTAAGATGCTGCAGTCCAGGCGAGCGACACCGGCTGTCCTGGTGGATGCGTCGCCACTTTCCGAGGATGTGGGTCATGAGGAACTACGCAACTATCCTGGCGGCCACGGGCGCACTGATGGTCACGCTCGGTGGCTGCAACTCGCAGCAGTCGGAACAGGCCGCGGACGCGATCGAGAACCGCGCCGACGCTGTACGCGACCAGGCGGACGAACAGGCCGACGCGACCCGCAACCAGGGCCGCTGAGCCCGATTAGCGGTTTGCACCTCCTGGCGCGCGATCGCCTATAGGGTGTCCGGCGACCGCGCGTCGAGCGAGGCTGCTGCATTCCCGGCAGCGCGCCACGCGCACTGCCCTGCACGTCAAGATATATCGCCGCGACGGCGGTCAGTAGACCGTCCGCGGCGACTCGTCATGTCGCGGCGCCGTAGATCACTCGCGAACGAACGCGATCATCTTGGCGATCAGCAGCGCGAGCGTCGCGGCGACGATGCCATTGATCAGATCCATGTTGATGCCCTCCGTGGTTGAGCAAGCGGGCGCGATCTTAG
>JADLDF010000084.1 GCA_020846815.1 Gammaproteobacteria bacterium
CCCCGGTGACCTCCGAAGGAAGCCACCGGGGCCAGACTAACCCGGCACAGGTCTCGTTGGGCCGGGCTGTACCCGCTCAGGGAGGGAAGCGGGGAGCACCTTGCGGCGCTCATGGAATTGGAGTCGGGTGGGGACTGGAAGTTCCGGGAAATCTCGGAAATTTATCTGTTTCGAATCAGCCACTTATTGCGTGCTTTGTGGCGCTTTCGCTACAGACTGAGAGGCCCGTGCAGGGCCGGCTGCGGCCGGCCGGGCTGGCCCGGCAGGCCGGGCGCGAACCCCGATGGTGTCGGGCATTCCTTATAGGAAGGTCCAGGTGACGCCGAGACTGATCAGCTCCGCGCCATCGGTGTCGGCGATGTCGAAGCGCTCGTATTCGAGTCGCGCGGCGAGGCTGCCGAGGCGGGCCTGGATGCCGGCGCCGTAGGCGAACTCGGTGCCCGAGTCGTCGAGATCGTCGAGCGAAATGCCGGTAGTCCGGGCGTCCGCTTCCCAGCGTGCGACACCGGCCTTGGCATAGAGGTCGACGAACGGCAGCGGCAGGAAACCGACCGCATAGGCCGCGTAGGCCTTGCCGTCGACCTCGACGCCCACGGGTCCGAGGCTGGTGCCATCCTTGCCGAGATCGATGTAATTGAACTCGACGCCGAAAGCGTCGAGCGGGCGGAAGCCGGCGATGAGCTTGAAGCTGTCGTCCTCGAAGTCGATCGAAGGGCCGATGTCGTCGATTTTCGACTGGGTGAAACCGGCGCCGAGGTAGAAGCCGTTGTCGGCCGCCCGGGCGATGCCACCCGGCAACAGGAGGCTGCCGGCGAGCAGCGCGAGGCCGAGCAGGGCGCCGGTGGCCGTAAACCGCAGGCCGCCGCGGTCCATGGCGGCGGGCTGGGCCGTGACGAACGGCGGTGCGGCGGAGCCGCGCAGACGGCGGCGGTGCGTCAGGGCAGGCGGACGGGAGCTCATGCTGCTTCTCCGGGTGACGGAACAGCCTTGTCAGACGCGCCGCGGGGCCGGAAGTTCGCTGGAACAGCGTCGGCGGAAGACGACAAATTGTTTCAGAATCAGGGACTTGTGGTCGTGCCGCAGTGCTGCTAGGGAAGCGTCGCGGTGGTGTGGCGAGCCGATCGGCTTCACGCTGCGCCCGGGCGCAGTACTGCGAGGGAAGTGGCGCGGCGGGTGCGGCCGCGCTCGCAGCCGGGACCGCCCTTTTCAGTCCATCGCCGCCTGCGCCGCGGCCGGCAGGCGCAGGTAGAACTCGCTGCCGTCGAGGCCGTCGCGTCGTTCGCGCAGCCCGGCCTCGCCGGCGTGCCGCGCGGCGACCACGCGCACGAGTGCGAGGCCGAGGCCGTAGCCGGTCGTCGCCGGACGGGCCGTGCCCGGCGGCGGTCGTGCGGGGCCGGCCGGTTCCTGTGCGTCGTCGCGCCCGCGCTGGAAGCGCTCGAACAGGCGCGAGCGCGTCTGCGGGTCCACGCCGGGGCCGGCATCGATCACGCGCAGCTCGTGCCGGTCGGCGGCGCTCGCGAGCTCGAGCCGCACGCTGCTGCCCGATGGTGCGAAGCGGATCGCATTGCGCAGCAGGTTGATCACGGCGCGCGCCACCAGGCCCCGGTCGCCGAGCACCGGCGCCGGCTGCGGCGCATCGACGAGCAGCGACACCTGCGCGAGGCGCGCTGCGGCCCAGGTCTCGTCGACGCCGTCCTGCAGCGCGTCGCGCAGGTCGAAAGGCTCGAAGCTGCCGGCGTCGAGCGCCTCGGCGCGCGCCAGCGCGAGGAAACCGTCGGCGAGCTCCATCGAGCGCCGCGCCAGCGACTCGACGCGTGCGGCGAACTCGCGCGGCGCCAGCGCGCGTACCGGATCGTGCTGCAGCTCGGCCAGTGCCAGCAGCGAGGTCACGGGGCTGCGCAGGTCGTGGGACAGGAAGCGCGCGAGATCCTCGCGCTCGCGCTGCACGTCGCGCAGCGCCGTGACGTCGGCGAAGCTCACCAGCGTGCCGAGGCGGCGTCCGGCGTCGTCGACGAAGGGCGCGACGCGCAGCAGCAGGTCGCGCGCGCGCTCGCCCATGCGCGGCACGGTGCGCAGCTCGGTCCCGTCCACCACGGCCGGCAGCGTCGCGAGCGCCGCGCGGCCGGCACCGAAGCGCGCATCGAGCAGCGCGGCGAGCGGTGCATCGACCAGCGAAGCGTCGGTGGCGCCGGTGCCGAGCAGCCTCGCCGCGGCCGGGCTCGCCAGCGCGACGCGGCCCTCGAGGTCGACGACGACCACGGCGTCGGGCAGCCCGGCGATCGTGTCGGTGAGCAGGCGGCGCAGGTCGCGCACCCGCGTCGTCGCCGCGTCGACGAGATCGATGCGCCGCTGCAGAGGATCGCCGCCGGCGGTCGCGGCGAGCGTCAGTGCGGGCTCGCGCGCCAGCGGCGTGCTCTCGGCCATGAGCCGCGTGAACTCCTGCTCGAGGAAGCGCTGCGTGGCTTCGAGCCGCCGCCAGTTCCACAGCGGATAGGCGAGCGTCAGCACTGCGAGTGCGGCCGACGGTGGCCACCACCATGCGCCGATGCGCAGTGCCAGCGCGCTCGCGGCGAGCGTGCCGACCCACAGCGCCACCAGCAGCAGCAGCGAGCGGCGCGGCGTGAGCCACAGGAAACCGGCGAACGCGGCCAGCAGCGGCAGCGTGCCGCGCGCGAGGCGCAGCGCCGGCGCGGCCGGGACGATGCCCGTGCCGGCGCGCAGCGTCTGCAGCACGTTGGCGCCGAACTCCACGCCGGCGGTGGTGCGGCCGTCGCGCGACAGCGGCGTCGCATAGGCATCGCCGAGGCCCTGCGCCGTCGCGCCGACGAGCACCCAGCAGCCGCGCAGGCGCGACGCGTCCACGGCGCCGGACAGCACGTCGGCATACGACAGGGTCGTGAAATGCCCCGGCGGGCCGAGGAACGGGATCATCAGGCGCAGATCGCGCACCCACGCGTCGGCGGGTGCACCGGCGAGGTCCGGATGACGCTCGCCGCGCAGCGGTGCGATCTCGCCGGGCGCGAGGCGTTCCAGCAGCGCGAGCGTGAAATGCGCGTGGCGCGGCGCGCCGCGGCCCTCGCGCAGGTAGACGCTGCGCACGATGCCGTCGCGGTCGATCTCGACGTGCGCGTGGCCGAGCGCGGCCGCGGCGCGGGCCAGCGGTTCCACCGGCAGCCGCTCGACCAGGGCCGAGCCGCCGCCGATCTTCGGCTCGGTCACGGCGATCAGCGGCAGCACCACCGGCGGGCCCGCGGCGAGCGCGGCGGCGAGTGTCGCGTCGTCGCGGTCGCTTTCGGTGAAGATCACGTCGAGTGCGACGCCGCGCACGCCGGCATCGCGCAGCCGCGCGAGCAGCCGCGCGTGCAGCGCGCGCGGCCAGGGCCAGCGGCCGAGCGTCGCGATGCTGGCATCGTCGATGGCGACGATCACGATGTCCGCGGGCGCCGGGCCGCCGCGCAGCGCGGCATCGTAGAGCGCATGGTCGGCACGCCACAGCAGCTGGCCACGATCGATCGCGATCAATGCCAGCAGCAGCACCATCAGCAGCATCGCCCACTGCGCGCGCACGGTGCGCAGCCGCGCCGGCGCGGTGCCGCGGGCGCGGCCGCCGCCGGCCGTCACAGAGTGGGGAGCAGCAGGATCATGGGTAAGAGGAAGCGTACCCACATGGGCCAGGGCACGTCGAACGCGCGCGCCTCGCCGTAGGGGCCTTCGAAGCCGTCGGCGTCGATCGTGCGCACGCGCAGCCAGTAGCGGCCGGGCTGCAGGTCCTCGAGCGCCAGCGCCGGCTGGTCGCTGCGGCCGCTGCGCAGCACACGGTCGAAATCCGCACGGCGGGCGAGCTGCCATTCCCAGGCCTGGCCGGGAGCGGTCGCCTCCCAGCGGAAGCTGCGCAGAGTCGGTGCCGCAGCCGTGGTCGCCGCCAGCGGCTCGGCTGCGACCGGCAGGGGCTTCTGCACGAACGCCTGCGGCGTGCCCCAGTGTCCCGGCGTGCCGGCCGCGTCGACGGCCGCGATGCGCCAGAGGTAGTCGCCGGCAGGCAGGCTCTCGA
>JADLDF010000085.1 GCA_020846815.1 Gammaproteobacteria bacterium
CACTCGCCGGCTCGCTCAGGACGAGGCGGATCAGGCCCTGACGGCGCTGCACGCGCTGCCCGAGTCTGCGTACAAGAAAGGCCTCGCCGCGCTCGCGCGGTTCGCCGTCGAACGCTCTTCCTGACCGGCGGATTCGGGGTGTAGCTCAGCCTGGTAGAGCACTACGTTCGGGACGTAGGAGTCGGAGGTTCAAATCCTCTCACCCCGACCATTGATTTCTCTGGGATTTTACTCTTCCAGACCGCGAAAACTCGGCTGCAGTGTCAGCCGAAAATCTCTCGCGGTGTCAATCTAAGGCGCTCCATCGAACGCGATGCCCATCGACGAGGGTCGTCGTGAGCGCCTCGAGCGCGACGTCCAACTCGAATTCGTTCCTGATCTCAATCCACGTCGAATGGATTGAAAACTCTGATTCCCGGACGTTGGAAGTCCTTGACGTTTCCAGTTGCGATGACGAGGTTGTGACGACGCGCAATCGCGGCGATATAGCCATCCTCGACCGGCATCGGCCGGCCCGCAGTTTGCAGCTGATGCTGCTGCTCCGCCCACACATGCGCAACGGCCACGTTGAATCCGAGGATGCGGCCGTGCATCGCCTCGATGAGGTCCGTCAACCACGCCTGCAAAGCGGTACGTTGCTTGCCGCGTTTGCTGCGAACCCAGAACGCAAGCTGTGCGATCACGATTGAACTCGTGTAGCACCGATCCTGATGATCCTCCAGCCAAGCGATGACGCGCGGATCGCCGGTCTTCTTTGCGGGCTGACTGAGGACGTCCGAATCGAGCAGCCAGCTCACAGCTTGGGTCGCTTCGGATATTCGCGACGACGCGGCGGAAGATCGTCCATCTTCACCGGACACCTTTTCAACACGCCGAGCCAGTCGGCGTCCTTGGCAATGCGGCGAAAGACGATTGCGTCCTCCTCCGGATCGAATTCCGCTCGGAAATGATCGCCCGGCTTAGCGGGTGCGAGACCAGCCGGGACGGTAAGACGTCGCTTGGAATCGAGTGTAAGAATCATGGGTGGGATTATCCCACCACCCGCGGCCTTGATCAATCGGGACCGCGAGCAACGCCGTCCTTACGCGGCATGCTGCTGCCCGGCACGGCCGCTAGACGGAAGCCCTGCGTCGTCGCTGTCTCCGATGCGCTCAACCCGGCGCATCACCCATCCGCCGTCGACCGGAATGATCCCTGCGTTGTCGAGATGCGAAGGTCGGACTCAGCGCTCGGGCGACCAGGCCAACCGGTTGCGGACGACACCGACTTCGAACCCAAACGGTTGGCAGGCACACGCACGCTCAGCGCCCGGAAATCCCGCGCTCCGAGGTTGGCTACGGCGCAGGCGGGGTCGTACTGCACACGGACAGCGCCGCTCGGCGTCTGGTCCGCCGTTACCGGGGTGAGGGTTGCACAAGCCTGCCAGCCGCCTGCCGCTCGGGCTGGTCGTGTTGAAACACTCTGTTTGCAATCGTCGGACTTTTCCGGAGGACAACATCAGGTAGCGCACGGCTCATGTGCGCATACTCGGAATTGCCGTCAGCGCAAGCGTCCTGCCCGGGCCGCGACCAACGTGGCGAAGCGCACCAGGTCGGCTTCCGACAGCCCCGACATCGTGACCCGCGCCGCCACGTTGGACGCAGATTCCGCGACCGCCGCAGCCAGCTCACGTACGCGCTTGCGGACGAACGGCGCCGCAAGCCCCGCATCTGCGGCGAATCCCGACCAGGTGCTGGCGTCGATCTCTTCCAGCGTGGCGCACCTGGCGATCTTCATCGCCAGCTTCGGCGAAAGCTGGGGATAGGCGACGGTCGAGAGCAGGTCGTAGAGCGGCGCGAGCGTCACGCCGTCCGCGCCGTAGAGCAGGCTGTAGTTCTTGCCGTGCGCGTCGGCGTTGCCGACGATCAGATTGAAGATCGCAGCGTCCAGCAGCTTCAGCACTTCGACCGCAGGCCGCGTCGCGATGCGGCGCAAGAGCTCGAACCCGGTCTTGAACGTCGGCCCGCGTTCGGCGGCGTACTTGCGTTCCGGCGGTATGCCGAGCGCCTGGCAGAAATCCTCTTGATGCAGCCGAACGATGCCGCAGGCTGCGTTCTTCGCGCGATCGTAGCGCTCGATCAAGAGGAACCGCCGGCCCGCCATCACGCGGGGCTGGACGCGAGCGACGGACAGCCCGACTTCCGCCGCCAGTGTCATTGCGAATGCTTCGTTCTCCGTCGTAGCGGAGAAACGCTCGATCGGCGGCTTCAGGATGTGCGTGGTAGGCTGGCCCGGCCCTGGCAGCGCGATCGCGCCATCGACGAGCACCACCGGAAGCTTGCTCTGCGCGCCGGCCAATGACAGCCGCAATCCGTGCCTGCCCGCGAGCAACGGCCGCTTTGGCAGTTCGTCGAGCAAGGCGATCAGTGCGTCGTCGTCGAGCGGTGCCGTAGTTTCACTTGCAGGAATCTCCGGTGGTGGTTCGCCTTCGGGCCAGAGTGTCAGTGCACCGGCGACATCGCCGCCCAAGGCACTGAGCAGGGCGAAGTCGTTGTTGCTCGAAATGCCGAGCGCACGCGCCACGGCCTCGCGCTGGCCCTCTTCCGGGAGGAGGCCGCCAAAGAACGGTCGACAGGAGCGTCTGCGGAAGGTCTCCGCCTGCTTCGGAAGTGACGTCGAGAGCGGCGGCGCCGCCGGATCGGACAGCCAATCCGGCGCGTAGGCGAAGCTCATGTCCCCGTGATCGTCGAGACGCAGTGTGCCGACGCGCTTTCCATCCCACCAAACCGAGAGTGCGGCCCTCACCGCTTCCCGCCCGGTGACTCGATGGCGATGCGAAGTCCCAGCGCCGCCGCGACTGCAAGCGCCTTGCCGAGATGCGAAGTCGGCTTGCCGGCTTCCAGATCGACGACGAACCGGACGCCCACGCCAGCCGCGCCGGCGAGCTGGTCCTGCCGCAAGCCCTGCGCCTTGCGTGCGGTGCGGATGGCGGTGCCAAACTCCATTGGAGTGGTCATAGCGGTCTCATATTCCCGAACGGGAAAAATATCTTCTCGCGAAACCGGGCACAAGCCTGAATTTACCGATCAGGAAATATTGTGACGGAACGCGCCCAATCGACGCTGGATCTTCCCGTCCGGGAATGCACGCTGCAAGGTTCCTGAGGGCAGTGCTCGTGTTCCCGTCCTTGGCTTTCCGTTTCACGGCAAGCGCGCCATCGCCTTGCGGCCGCGCGGCTGCATCAGCGCGACCTCGTGGCCGGCATCGCCCCAGGGCGAGACGCGGGCCGTGCGCAGCACACTTTGATCAGCATTCCACGACATTGACCGCGAGGCCGCCGAGGCTCGTTTCCTTGTACTTCGCGCGCATGTCGTGGCCCGTCTGCCGCATGGTCTCGATGACGGCATCCAGCGAGACGCGATGGCGACCATCGCCGTGCAGCGCCAGATGGGCCGCATTGATCGCCTTGATCGAGCCCATGGTGTTGCGCTCGATGCAGGGGATCTGCACCAGACCGCCGATGGGATCGCAGGTGAGCCCGAGGTTGTGCTCCATGCCGATCTCGGCGGCATTCTCGATCTGGGCAGGCGTCGCCCCGGATCGATGCGAGTCCCGCGAGCTCGCTCGAGGCATCGCGATGATCACGGGCCGGACATGCCTCGGGAGCGTGCGGACCGCCGCGCCTGCGTCGCCCGCTTCACGGCGAGCACGCCGTCGCCCTGCGGCCGCGCGTCGAATCCGGCCCGCGACAGGCGGGCCGCAACCTCACGCGGCAAGTCACGTCCGCTGGTGAGACGATTCGGCAAACCGGTGTAGTGGAAGAGCCGCCCTGAAGGCACGAGCAGCCTCGCCAGCGAGTCGTAGAACTCCTGGGAGTACAGCTCACCGGCGATGCCGAAACGCGGCGGGTCGTGCAGGATCGCCTCGAACGACTGGTCCTGTAGTCCTGCCAGCCGGGTGGTGACGTCGGCGCACTCGAACACCAGCCGCTCGTCGCCGCCGTCGGGTGACCAGGGATTGAGGCTGCGCAGCCAGATCACGTCGGGGCTCTTTTCGTAGGACTGCACGTGCGCGGCACCGGCCTCGAGCGCCCGCGCCGCGAAATACCCCAGCCCGCCGCAGGTATCGAGAATCCGCCGGCCGCGCGGCTGCACCAGCGCGACCTTGTGGCCGGCATCGTCCCAGGGCGAGACGCGGGCCGTGGGCAGCATCTTGATGCCGTCGATCTCGAAGGTCGGTGGCCCCCATTCCGTCGGCACGAGCTTGACCAATGCGGCCGAATAGCGTGCGACGGGCAGGAAGACGCCATCCTCACCAGCGCCCTCGCCGTCACCCAGGCTCTGCTCCTGGACGTGGCCCGCGACGTAGTGATAGACCGTGCGCTCGCGGCAAGGCTCGATCCACGGGTAACGATGGCCGCGCCAGCGCCAGCCGTCGACGCCGGGCTCGACCCGGGTCGAGCTGCGGCCGAGGTCGAGCGAGCACTCGAGCTCGCGCTCGCCCGCGGCAACGGCGGCACGCAGGCGCTGCTGCAGCAGGGCGGTCATCAATGGCGGCATCGGCCGGGGCATGGCTGCCTTGTGCCACAGCCACTCGGTGGGCGTCCATCCATGCCATGGGAACGATGAGGCTGTGCCCGCGACGTAGAATCCGCTGACGGCGTTGCACCTGCGGCGCCGGACGTACCCCAGCCCGCAGGAGGCCCGCCCATGCGTTCCACGATGACTGCCGTCGCCGCGTCCCTCTCCGCCCTGCTCGCCACAGTTCCGGCCACCCTCGCCGCCGACGGCGCCTCGCCCGGCCGTTCCGCTCCAGCCCAGTCTGCGTCCATCCACTCTGCACCGGCCAAGCCAGTGATCTCCTGCGAAGGCAACGAAAAGAATCTGCAGACCTACCTGCAGATCCACAAGGTGCTGTTCATGGAACGCGACGTCTCGCGCGTCGGCGAGTTCTATGCGGCCGAGGTGATCTCCCACAACCTCGACAGCGGCGGCAGCGGTGCCAGCAAGGTCTCGAACGCCGACATGGCGGCGATGTGGACCGCGTCGAAGAAATACGACCCGGGCCGTGTGCTGGCCGACGACCTGATCCTCTGCAGCGGCCCCTACGTGGTCGTGCGCACCACGCTGCACGGCAACGACAACTTCGGCTACGACGGCAACCCGCCCACGGGCAAGCCGTATTCGGTGACCGCGACCGACATCTACCGCTTCGAGAACGGCAAGGTGGTCGAGCGCTGGGGCAACGCCGACCTCGTCAGCATGTTCCGGCAGATCGGCTATACGCTGACACCGCCGGCGCAGGCGGCCCGGCCGGCCGCTGCGGCGAGGTGAAATGAGGCCTGCGGTCCGCCCCGTCGTTCAGCGCCGGGCGAGCAGCACCTTCCAGAGCACCTCGTCCGCATAGAGACGCTGCTCGCGCGAACGCTGCTGCACGTGATCCGCGGCCTCGACCTCTGCCGGCTCGAAACCGGCGCGGACCTCTCGCACAGGCTCTCCGTCGGGCGCGGACGACGGGTCGGATCTTAGCGCCACGGCGTCCCCGGCGTGGCCGGGCGGCAGGATCCGACCGCCCGCTGCGATCGCGTTCACGCCGCGGCGACGACGATCGGCAGCCGCCCGCGCATCTGTGCGCTGCGACAGCCTGCCGCCGGCCCCACGGGCATAACCTGTGACGGTGCGCCTCGGGGGCGCGCCGTGCAGCACGGGAGGCCGGTAGAGATGGATTCGGTGGCGTGGCAGCCCATCGGGGCGGACGAGCTGCAGATCGGGCATTTCGTGCGGATCGGCGACCGCTGGTTCGACCACCCGTTCCTGCAGAGTTCGTTCCGTATCACCACCGCCGAGGAACTTGCCGCGATCCGCGCCGCCGGCCTGTCGCAGATCCTCGTCGACCCGGCGCGCTCCCGGCCAGCCGGCGCGCCGCGGCTGCATCCGCAGATCCCCGTGCTGCAGCCGGCCGCGGCCGCGGAGCCGCCGGTGTTGCAGCCGACCGTCGCGCCCGAGCTTGCCGCGACCGTCGCCGCGGCCGTCCGCCTGGAAGCGCGGCCGTCGGCCGCGGCGCCGGTATCCGCGACCGCGCGCTCCGCGTCGCTTGCGCCGTTGCGTGCGGCGCCGCCGAGCGATGTCCGGGCGCTGCGCGACAACCTGTCGCGCTCGCGCGAGGACTACCGTGCCGCTGTCGACGGCGCGGCGCAGGCGCTGGCGATGCTGCACGCCGGCGATGCGCTCGGACAGGAGGCGACGCGCGGCGCGGTGCGCGAAGTGCTGGCGCTGGCCGCCGGCCGGGAGCGGCCGCTGACGCTCGCTGCGATCGCCGCGCCGGTCGGCGCGCAGCGCCGTCAGGCCTGTCTGTCGATGGATGCCGCGGCCCTGGCGGCCGCGGTCGGCCGCCGCCTGCGGCTCGGCGCGGCGGAGCTGCAGCTCCTGACGACCGCGGCGATGGTGCACGCCCTCGGTCTGTCGCGCCTGCCGCCGCGGCTGCAGGATGAATCGCGGCTGCGCGACCGCGACGACATCGCCGAGTTCCGCCAGTATCCGCGGCTCGGCGCCGCGATGCTGCGCGAGTACCCGGGCTTCGCGCCCGAGGTGATCCGCATCGTCGAGCAGCATCGCGAACGGCTCGACGGCAGCGGCTTCCCCGCCGCGGCGCGCGGCGAGCAGATCCACCCGCTCGCGCCCATCGTCGGCGCGATCCGCGAATTCCAGGTGCTCGCGATGCGCGACGATCCGCCGATGCCCTCCACGGCACTAGCGCGTCTCTACCGGACGCTGCGCGGCGCCTATGGCGCGAGCCACGTCGAGCAGCTGATCGCCGCGCTGACGGTCTATCCGCCGGGCACGTTCGTCGCGCTGTCCGACGGGCGCATCGCACGCGTCGCCCGCGTCAGCGACCGCGCGCGGCTCGCGCCCCTGGTCTGGCTCTACGAGGATGGCGTGGCGCCGGCCGAGGCCGGCATCGTCGACCTCTCCGAGCCGGGTCACGCGAGCGTCGAGCGGGTCATCGACCCCAGGACGCTGTCCGAAGATCAGCGCAGCTGGTTCGGCGGCGAATGGGCCGGGTTGACCTTTCCCGCTCCGGTCGCGCCATCGATGGGTGCGCGGCCGCCGCGCCCGGCGACATCCTGAAGAACGCCGTGCACCGCGCCGTCGCGGTGCGTGAGACGGCGCCGGCCGTAGCCGATCACCGGTCCCACCACAGCACCGACGTCGGGCCGGGCAGTCGCTCGGCTACAGTGGGCGTCCTCTCCAGGACCTCAGGAGTCGCCATCGTGTCCAGCCCACTGATCCGCACTGCCCTGATGGTCCGCGACCTCGAGCGCAGCCGCGCGTTCTACGAAGCCGTGGTGTCGCTGCGCGGCGTATACCTCGACGCCGACCTCGGCGCGACGATCGCGTGGAAGCTGCTCGGACTGCCGCAGGGCACCGGCGTACACGCCGTGATCCTCAAGCCTGTCGAGATCGACGGCCGGCCCGCACCGGACTTCGGCATGCTCGGGCTGTTCGAGCTCGCCGACGCGCCGCCACCGATCGCGCCGCAGCAGGGTGCAGTGCGTTTCGGCGAGCCGGTGCTGGTGTTCTATGTCGCCGACATCGACGCCGCCCTGCGCGCCGCCGTCGCGCACGGCGGCAGCCTGCTGTCGGGCCCTGAGCGCTTCCGGCTGCCGGAGCGGAACGTCGACGTCGCCGAGGCGATTGTGCGCGATCCGGAAGGCGTCGCCGTGAACCTCGTGCAGACGCCCGAGTCGCTCGCCTGGCTGAACACCCAGCGCGGCTGACGCGGGCACGCACACCCCCCGCCTCAGATCGTGGTGCTCGTACCCGGCTCCGGCACCACCACCCGCCATTTGAGATCCTGCTCGAGCCTGTCGGCCAGCGCCAGCGAGGCGGAGGCCTCGCCGTGCAGCACGAACGCACGCTGCGGCGGCGGATCGAAATGGCGTGCCCAGCCGAGCAACGCCGGTTGATCGGCATGCGCAGACAGGCCGCCGATCGTGTGGATCGAGGCGCGCACCGCGATCTCCTCGCCGAAGATCCGCACGCGCTGCGCGCGGTCGACCAGGCGCCGGCCGAGCGTGCCCTGCGCCTGGAAGCCGGTGATCAGCACGGCGCATTCGGGCCGGCCGAGGTTGTGGCGCAGGTGATGCCTGACGCGGCCCGCGTCGCACATGCCGCTGCCGGCGATGATCACGGCGCCGCTGCGGATCGCGTTCAGCGCACGCGAGTCGTCGGCGCTCTCGGTGAAGCGCAGGCGCGGCAGGCCATTGCCCTCGCGGCGCCAGCGTTCCAGCGCGCGCGCCTCCTCGTCGAACAGGATCTGGTGGCGCAGTGTGATGTCGGTCGCGGCCGCGGCCATCGGCGAATCGACGTAGAACTGCATCGGCGGCAGTCGGCCGAGGTGCGCGAGCTGGAACAGGTGGTAGAGAATTTCCTGTGTGCGCCCCACGGCGAACGCCGGCACGATCACATTGCCGCCGCGGCGCAGCGTGCCCGCCATCACCTGCTCGAGCTCGATCAGCGTCGCCGGCAGGTCGCGGTGCGGCCGGTCACCGTAGGTGGACTCGATCAGCACGACGTCGGCGCGCTGCACCGGCGCCGGATCGCGCACGATCGGCCGTCCGGGCTGGCCGAGGTCCCCGGACACGACCACGCGCGTCCGGCGGCCGTGTTCCTGCACCACGATCTCGATGATCGCCGAACCGAGGATGTGACCGGCATCGCGATAGGTGCACTCGATCGAGGCGTGCGGGTGGAAGGCGCGGTCGTAGCTCACCGGCCGCAGCAGCCGCAGGCAGTCCTTCGCCTCCTCGACCGTGTAGAGCGGCGCGACGAGGCGCTGCGCGTCGCGTCCGTGCCCGCGCCCGCGCCCACGCCCGGCATGGCGCAGCGCACGCTTCGCATCCATCTCCTGGATGTAGCCGCTGTCGGGCAGCATCACCCCCACGAGGTCGACGGTCGCCGCGGTGGCGTAGACCGGGCCGACGAAGCCCTCGCGCGCGAGCCGCGGCAGCAAACCGCTGTGATCGATGTGGGCGTGCGTCAGCAGCACGAAGTCGATCGCCGCGGGGTCGAACTCGAAGCGCCTGCGGTTTCGGCCGAAGGCCTCGCGACCGCCCTGGAACATGCCGCAATCGACCAGGAAGCGCACCTGCCCGGTGTCGAACAGCGCGCAGGAACCGGTGACTTCGCGCGCCGCGCCGAGGAAGCTGATCTGCATGTCGCCCCGCCGCTCAGTCGGCCGCGGCGAGGAACGCCGTCACGGCCTCGACCCACGGTTCCGGTTGCTCGTCGACGATGTCGTGGGTGCCACCCTGCAGCTCGCGATAGGCGAAGAACTGCGGCCGCAGCTCGCGCGAGCGGCACGTCGCGTCGTAGAGGTCCTCGCCGGTGTTGGTCAGCAGCAGGGTCGGCACCTGCAGCACCTGCAGCAGCCGGCCGAGATCGGCCTGGATCACCAGCGGGAACGCGCGCCAGTTGG
>JADLDF010000086.1 GCA_020846815.1 Gammaproteobacteria bacterium
ACGTCGATCGGCCGGAACGGATCGGCGCCGCCGCGACGCAGCCGCTCGATCAGCTTCGCATCCCAGTCGTCGACGGGCCGTTCGCGCAGCTTCTTGAGCTGGAACCAGATGCGGCCGATGGCCAGCGCCGCGCCGAGCAGCAGGAAGACGTAGAGCCATGACATCGCCGGGTCCCTCCGTGGCACCGCCGCCGCTTCAGTCGAACTTCGGCCTGCGCTTTTCGAGGAAAGCCTTGATGCCTTCCTGGCCCTCGGGCGTGATCGACTGGCGCGCGATGGTCTCGCTCTCGACCGCCAGATGCGCCTCGAGCGCACCGCCGGCGCGCGCCACGAGCCGCTTGACCGCAGCCTGCGCCGCGCGCGGCCCTGTGGCGAGCCGCTCGGCGAGCACCAGCGCCGCGGCGAGTACTTCGCCGTCGGGCACGACCTGGTTCACCAGGCCCCACTGCAGCGCCTCGGCGGCACCGAGCGGCCGGTTGGTCAGCATCAGCTCGAGTGCGCGCTTGTTGCCGAGGATCTGCGGCAGGAAGAACGAGGTGCTGCCGTCGGGCGTCAACGCGACTCCGGTATAGGCCAGCGAGAACTTCGTGCCCTCGCCGCAGACGGCCAGATCCGTCATCGCGACCAGGCCGACGCCCGCGCCCGCCGCGGTGCCGTTGACGGCCGCGATCAGCGGCGCATCCATGCCCACCAGCATCACGATCGCGCGGTGCAGGTCCGTGGTCAGCTCGCGCAGATACTCGTCGCTCGGCATGCCACCTGCGAGCATGCCGCGCAGGTCGCCGCCGACGCAGAAATGTTTGCCGGCCCCGGTGAGCACGACCGCGCGCACCGCTGCATCGGCGGCCACGGCCGATGCGGCCGCGAGCAGATCGCGGCCCATCTGCATGTCGAGGACGTTGGCGTTGTCGGGACGATTGAGCGTGAGCACGCGCACTGCACCGCGTGCTTCGACGAGGACGGTCGATCCCTGGGTCATGCCGTGTATCTCCTGTGCGGAAGACCGGTGGCCGGGCTCGAACGCCCGGCGGCGCCGACTGGAGGCGACCGGCAGGCGCCGGCCAGCGGCGCGTCATTCGTCGGGCGCGATCGTGACGCGCATGCCCGCGAGGGCATCGGTCATCTCGACCTGGCAGGACAGCCGCGAGGTGCCCCGGTGGTGGGAGAGCTCCGCGAGCAGCTCGCGTTCGTCGGACATCGCCGGCGGCAGCTTCGCGGCCCAGTCGGCATCGACGTAAATATGGCAAGTGGCGCAGGAGCACATGCCGCCGCAGATGGCCGCGATGCCGTAATCGAGCTCGCGCAGCGTCTCCATGAGTTTCAGGCCGGACTTGGCCTCGACGTCGTGTTCCCTGCCGTCCCTATCGACCACCTTCAACACGGGCATGCTGGCTTCCTGATGCGATCAGACCGATGAACCGCCGTCCTACCCGGAATGGGCGCAGCGGAAGGCGGCTAGTTTGCCCGCGCGCCCGCAGGGATGCCAGCCGCAATTTCCGCGAGGCCGCTCCATGCACGGCCGAGCGCGTCGTAGACCGCCGCCATGCCCACGAGCATGCCGACGTCCGCTTCGCCCTCGAGCCCGCAGGCGTGCAGCAACCGCGCCTCCGCGCCGCGCAGCGCGGGCGAAGCCTGCAGCCAGGCTGCCGGATCCTGCAGGGGATCGCCGAGATGGGCGTATTCCCAGTCGAGCAGCAGCAGCCCTTCGCCCGGCACCCGGAGCACGTTGTCCGGATTCGGATCACTGTGCACGAGACAGGGCCACCGCCCGCGGCCCGCGGCCTGCCAGCCGGCCTCGGCGGCCTGCAATGCGCGGTCGAGTGCGCCGGCCGTGAGCGGATCGGCGCCGGCACGAGCAGCTGCCACCAGGCGTCGCGTGCGCTCGATCAGCGAAGGCCGGGCCGACAGCGCGCGCACGCCGACGGTCGACAGCCCGCGCAGCCGCGCCAGCGTCGCGCCGAAGCGCGCCATGCCGGACGGCGTGGCCAGCCACGCCGCATCGGCCCGCCGGCCCGCGACGTATTCGCTCACCAGGAAAGCGTGATCGGCGGCGACCGCGACCACGCGCGGCGCGAGACCGGCCGCGGCTGCGAGGCGCTGCGCCTCGACCTCGGCCGCACGATCGATGCCGAGCCCGGCCGAGCGTGCCGCACCGGGCTGCAGCCGCAGCACGTAGTCGCCGGTGCGCGTCGCGATGCGGAACGTGCGGTTGACGACGCCGCCGGGCAGCGCCTCGATCCGCAGCGGCGGCTCGCCGCCCTCGAGCCCCGGCACGGCCGCGAGCACTTGCGGCGGAATCGTGCTGCCAGGTGTCATGCTCCGCTGGTCCGCTGCCGCCGCCATCGTGCACGCCATTCGAACCAGCCGAATACCGCGATCAGCAGATAGACCAGATAGAGCAGTGCGACGAAGGCCAGGCCCTGCGCCGCATAGAGATACAGCGACACGGCGTCGATCACGATCCAGTAGAGCCAGTTCTCGAGCCGCAGCCGCGCGACCATCCAGGTCGCGAACAGGCTCGCGAGCATCGTCGCGGTATCGAGCCGGGGCCAGGCCGCCGCGCTCCAGGCCGCGACCGCCGGCGCCAGCAGCCAGGTGCCGGCCGCGACGCCGAGACCGATGGCCAGATGCACGCGCAGCGGCCAGACGCCGATCGGCATCGTCATCGCCGCCGAGGCGGCTCGCACGCCGCGGCCCCAGTGGCGGAAGCCGTAGACCGACATCGCGACGTAGACGAGCTGCAGCAGCGCCTGCATCGGCAGGCGCGCCCGCGCCGCGAGCGTGGCGAGGATCGCCGAGGAGAGGCCGCCGAACAGCCAGCAGCGCCGGTCCTGACGTACCGCCAGCACGCCGTACACCAGACCGGCGAGCACGGCGAGCAGCTCGGCCGGAGAGCTCGCGCGCAGGCCCTCGGCGATGCGTTCGAACATCGCGCGCCGGGGTTCAGTACGCCGGCAGCGGGCCGAGCACCTTCAGCACGAACACGGCCCGCGCCTCGCGCTCGAAGCTCGGGCGCAGCTCGCGCGTCAG
Organism: Gammaproteobacteria bacterium; assembly: GCA_020846815.1. The sequence goes on from JADLDF010000086.1 coordinate 3,030, forward strand.
CGCCGCCATGACCGCGTCGTAAGGACCGGTGAGCTGCGTGCTGAGGCTGTTGGTCACGACCTTGAGGCGCGGATCGGCTCCGAGGCGGTCGATGAAATCCTGGATCGGCGGCACGAAGTCGCGCTCCAGCGGATAGAGACTGATGTCCACGGCGATGTCCATGAGGTCCTCAGCGCAGGTCGAAGGTGACGGTCACGCCGGCCTGGCGCGGATCGCCGGGCTGCACATCGAGGCGGTCGGGAAAATCCGGCGGCTCGTTGCCGAAGAAGAAGCCGCGCTGCGCCCAGTCGGCATCGAGCGCGTTGCGCACCCAGAGGCTCGCGTCCCAGCGCTCGCCCGCCCAGCCGGCGCGCAGATTGAGCAGCCGATAGGGCCG
>JADLDF010000087.1 GCA_020846815.1 Gammaproteobacteria bacterium
CTGCCGGCGCTGTGGCTGCAGGACGGCGTCGTCGACGAGGCGGCCGCGCTGCGCGCGCAGGCCGCGGGCATCCGCGTCGTCATGGACCGCTGCATCTTCCGCGACCGGGCGGCGCTGCGCTGAAGCCGGAGGCGACGATGGGCATGCTCGCCTTCACCAAGATGCACGGTGCCGGCAACGACTTCATCGTATTCGAGGAGTCGGCCCTGCCCTGCGCTCTGCCGAGCCGCGCGCAGTGGCGCCGCCTCAGCGACCGCCACACCGGCATCGGCTTCGACCAGGCGCTGGTCCTCTTCCAGCCGCGCCAGCCCGGCACCGATGTCTTCTACCGCATCTTCAACGCCGACGGCGGCGAGGTCGAGCAGTGCGGCAACGGTGCGCGCTGCGTCGCCGAGTGGCTGCGCCTGCAGGGCCGCGCCGGCCAGGACGGCACGCTCGCGATGGACAGCCCGGGCGGCCTCGTCAATGCACGCTTCGGACAGCCCGGCCAGGTCGCCGTCGACATGGGCGCACCGCGCTTCGATGCGGCGGCACTGCCCTTCGTGCCACCCGCAGCGCCCGCACCCGGCGCCCGTCCTGCCTCGATCGGCGACCTGCCTCTGCACCGGCTCGAGGTCGGCGGCCGCGAGGTCGAGCTCGCGATCGCCTCGATGGGCAATCCGCATGCGGTGCTGTTCGTCGACGACGTCGCAGCGGCGCCGGTCGCCGAGATCGGCCCGGCGCTGCAGCACCATCCGGCCTTTCCACGGGGCGTCAACGTCGGCTTCCTGCAGATCGTCGACCCGGAGCATGCGAAACTGCGCGTCCACGAGCGTGGCGTCGGCGAGACGCTCGCCTGCGGCACGGGCGCCTGTGCGGCGGTTGCAGTCGGCCGCAAAGCTGGCAGACTCGCGCTCGACGTCGAGGTCGCGCTGCCCGGTGGCGTGCTGCGCATCCGCTGGGCCGGTCCCGGCGAGCCGGTCTGGATGGCCGGTCCGGCCGAGGTCGCGTTCCACGGCCAGGTCGAGCTCTGAACCAACCACGTCGGCTCCCGCGCGACGCACCGACGACCGTCAACGATTTCTTCCGAGGACTCGAGCCCACATGACCACACCCGCCCGCGGCGCCAGCCTCGCTCCCGCCGTCCCCGCCGAAGAAGCCGGCATCGCCGAGTATCTCGAGCGGCATCCGGAGTTCTTCGAGCGCAATCTCGCGGTGCTCGCGAAGCTGCGTCTGCCGCATCTGCGCGGCGGCACGACGATCTCGCTGGTCGAGCGCCAGGTCGAGGTGCTGCGCGAGCGCCAGGCTGCGAGCGAGGAGCGGCTGCAGGAGTTCATCCGCGTCGCGCGCGCCAACGACGCGCTTGCCGACAAGATCCAGCAGCTTTCGCGCCGCCTGCTGCACGCCACCTCGATGCAGGCGACGCTGGTCGCGATCGAGACCGGCTTGCGCGAGGATTTCGATGCCGTCAACTCGCGCCTGGTGCTGCCCGGCTTCGATGCCGGCGGCATCGAGGGCGTGCCGGACCGCTTCCTGCGCGCCGTGCCGAAGGACGAGCCCGCGCTCAAGAGCTTCGAAACGCTGTTCAACGGCGGCAAGCCCCGCTGCGGCCAGGTACGCGACATCCAGCGAGATTTCCTGTTCGGCGACGAAGCTGCGACCGTCGGCTCGGTGGCGCTCGTGCCGCTCGGCGACAAGGGCTCAATCGGCCTGCTCGCGGTCGGCAGCGCCGACGTCGATCGTTTCCATCCGGGCATGAGCACCGAGTTCCTCGCGCGCATGGGCGAGCTCATCGCCGACTCGATCCAGCGGTACCGCTGACGGGCCGCGCGCATGACGTGAGCTGACGTGACGCCCGCAGCCCTGCAGTGGGTCGAGCGCTTCGGGCGCCACCTGCGCCACGAGCGCAACCTCTCGGGCCACACGGCCAGCGGCTACGATCACGAGCTCGAAGCGCTGGTCGGCTGGTGCGATGCGCAGCGCATCGACGACTGGCAGCGCCTCGACGCCCAGCACCTGCGGACGTTTGCCGCGCGCAGCCATGCCGGTGGGCTCGCACCGCGCAGCGTGCAGCGGCGCCTCTCGGCGGTGCGCAGCTTTTTCCGCTATCTGATCCGCGAGCGCGTCGTCACCCACAACCCCGCTGCCGAGGTGCGTGCGCCGAAAGTCCGCCGCAGCCTGCCGGGCACGCTCGACGTCGACCAGGTCGGCCGGCTGCTCGAAATCGCCGTGACCGACCCGCTGTCGGCCCGCGACCGGGCGCTGATGGAGCTGTTCTATTCCTCGGGCCTGCGGCTCGCCGAGCTGGTCTCACTGGATCTCGGCGACGTCGACCTCGCCGAGCACCTGGTCCGGGTCACCGGCAAGGGCCGCAAGACCCGCATCGTCCCGGTCGGCCGCTTCGCCCGCGAGGCCATTGCCCGCTGGCTGCAGGAGCGCAGCCAGCTCGCCAAGCCTGACCAGACCGCGCTGTTCGTCGCCCGCAACGGCCGGCGCCTGAGCCCGCGCGCGGTCCAGGCCCGGGTCGGCTACTGGGCGCGGCGCCAGGGTCTGCCCGTTCACGTCCATCCGCATCTTTTTCGGCACTCGTTCGCGTCACATCTGCTCGAATCCAGCCAGGATCTGCGCGGCGTCCAGGAGCTGCTCGGCCACGCCGACATCGCCACGACCCAGGTCTATACGCATCTTGATTTCCAGCATCTGGCCCGCATCTACGACAAGGCCCACCCCCGGGCCCGCCGCAGAGGCAGGTCGCCCTCCTCGCCCCCCGTGCCGCAGGAAGAGTCGCCGGGTCCACCGAAACCAAGGAAGCGTGAAGCATGAGCGAGACCTTCAACCCCCACGGCACGACGATCCTCGGCGTGCGCCGCAACGGCGTCGTGGCGATCGGCGGCGACGGCCAGGTGACCCTGGGCAACACCGTGATGAAGGGCAATGCCCGCAAGGTCCGCCTGCTCGGCAGCGGCAAGGTCATCGGCGGCTTCGCCGGCGGCACGGCCGACGCGTTCACGCTGTTCGAGCGCTTCGAGGGCAAGCTCGACAAGTTCGGCAACCTCACGCGCGCCGCGATCGAGCTCGCCAAGGACTGGCGTGCCGACCGTTACCTGCGCCGCCTCGAGGCGCTGCTGC
>JADLDF010000088.1 GCA_020846815.1 Gammaproteobacteria bacterium
CGCGGTCCGCTCGATGCCGTGCTCGACCGGCTGGACGATTTCGACATCGCCATCTTCATCAGCCCGACGGCCGTCGACAAGGCGATGAACCTGATCCGTGCCCGCCGCGAGCTGCCGGCCCATCTGCGTGTCGCGGCCATCGGCAAGGGTTCGGCGCGGGAGCTCGCCCGCTTCGGCGTGACGGGGGTGATCGTGCCGCAGGGGCGGTTCGACAGCGAGGGTCTGCTCGCGCTGCCCGAGTTCGCCGGCGTCGCGGGCCGGCGCGTCGTCGTCTTTCGCGGCGAAGGCGGGCGGGAGCTGCTCGGCGATACCCTCACCGCACGCGGCGCGCAGGTCGAGTACGCCGAATGCTATCGGCGGGCGCGACCCGACAGCGACGCGCAGGCCCTGTTGCGGCTGTGGGCCCGAGGCGGCATCGACGCGATCGTCGTGACCAGCAGCGAGGGTCTGCGCAATCTGTTCGACATGGTCGGCCGGCTCGGCCAGCAATGGCTGCGGCGCACGCCGGTGTTCGTGCCGCACGAGCGCATCGCCGCGGCCGGCCGCGAGTTGGGACTGGCCTCGGTCGTCGTGACGGCGGCCGGCGACGCGGGCGCCCTCGAAGCGATGGCGAGCCACTTCGCCGCGGTGCCGCGATGAGCGCACAGGTGCGGCCGTGCGCGCCGAGCCCGTAGAATAGCCCCCATGAGCGAGACCACCCCCGCCTCGACGCCCGCCGCCCCTGCCCAGACGGCACTGCCGCCGCCTGAGCCCTCGCCACGCGAGCCGCCGCCCGCGTCGGCGACGCCCGCTGCGGCGGCCGGCGGTATCGGTACGATGGTGATCGGCGCGGCCGCGCTTGCCGCCGTCGGATTTGCCGGCTGGCAGTGGTACGACGGGCGCACCCAGTCCACGGCGTTGCGCGAGGAGCTCGCGCGCCGCCTTGCCGAAGGCGATGCGCGCGGGCGCGAAACGCTCGAATCGGCGAAGGGCGCGCGCGAGGTCGTGCGCGAGCTCGAGACCAAGGTCTCCGTGCTGGAGAACCGGCTCGCCGAATCGCAGAGTCAGCAGCTCGCGCTGGAGGCGCTGTACCAGGAGCTCGCACGCAGCCGCGACGACTGGTCGCTCGCCGAGATCGAGCAGACCATGATGATCGCCGCCCAGCAGCTCCAGCTCGCGGGCAACGTGCGTGCCGCGATCCTCGCGCTGCAGGGCGCGGACGCCCGGCTGCAACGCATCGACCGGCCGCAGCTCGCACCGCTGCGCAAGGCGATCAACGCGGACATCGAGAAACTGCAGGCGGCGCCGCACGTCGACATCGTCGGCCTCACCGTGAAGCTCGACGCGCTGATCGCCGCGGTCGACGCTTGGCCGCTCGCGATGGAGCAGCGCCCCGCGCCGGAGAAGGCGCCGGCGCCGGTTGCCGTCGAGGAGCCGAACGCCTTCGCGCGCGTCGCCCGCGAGATGTGGCAGGACCTGCGCGCGCTCGTGCGCATCCAGACGGTGGATCGTCCGGACACCCCGTTGCTCGCGCCGGGCCAGTCGTATTTCCTGCGCGAGAACCTGAAGCTGCGCCTGCTCTCGGCGCGGCTCGCCCTGCTGCAGCACGACGAGAAGACCTTTCGCGGCGACCTGCGCTCGGCCCAGGAGTGGATCAACCGCTACTACGACACGCGCGACAAGGCGCTCGCGGGCCCGCTCGCGACGCTGCGGCAGCTCGGCGGGACCTCGATCGGCATCGAGGTCCCGGACATCGACGCGAGTCTCGACGCGATGCGCAACTTCAAACTCGCACGCGACAAGGCGCCGCGATGAGCCGGCCGGCGCTGCGCGTCCGCACGGTCTGACGCATGCGCGGGCTGCTCTGGGTCATCCTGATCGCCGCGGTGGCCGTCGCCCTGACCGTGGGCGCCCGGTACAACGCGGGCTACGTGCTGTTCGTGCTGCACCCGTACCGCGTCGAGCTTTCGCTCAACCTGTTGGTCGCGGTGCTGCTCGCCGCCTTCGTCGTGCTGTACGGGTTCGTGCGCGTGGTCGTGCGCACCCTGCGGCTACCGAGCGAGGTGCGCGAGTTCCGCGCACGGCGGCGCGAGGCACGTGCCCGCGCATCGCTCATGGATGCGCTGCGCGCGTTTCTCGAGGGACGTCACGCCCGTGCCGAGAAGGCCGCGGCGACCGCGCTGGGGCGGCCCGAGCTCGCCGGTCCCGCGGCGGTGCTTGCCGCGCGCTCGGCCCACGAACTGCGCGCGTACGACCGGCGCGATGCCTATCTCGCGCGCTCGGCGAGCTTCACCGACGACGACCAGATCATGCGCACCATGGCGCAGGCCGAGCTGCTGCTCGACCAGCGCCGGGTGGCCGAGGCGCAGGAGGCGTTGTCCCGACTGCCGCGCCGGCACACGGCGGCGCTGCGCCTCGAATTGCGGGCCGCCCGGCATTCGGGCCAGTGGGACCGCGTCGCCGAGCTCGTCGGTCAGCTCGAGCGTGCCGGCGTGTACGAGCCGGCGCAGGCGATCGAACTGCGCCGGCGCGCGCTGGCCGAGAGTCTCGACAAGCGTGCGGGCGACCCGGCAGGGCTCGCGGACGCCTGGCAGCGCCTGTCCGGCGACGACCGGCGCGATCCCGCCATCGCGGGGGCGGCAGCCCGCGGGTTCATCGCGCTCGGGCAGGGGCGCGAGGCGCAGGAGATCATCGAGGCTGCGCTGGAGCGCCACTGGGACGGCGAGCTGGTGGCGCTGTACGGCCAGTGCGAGGGCGGCGACGTGCTGCGCCGGATCGAGCGTGCCGAGGGCTGGCTGCGCGAACACCCGCGGGATGCTGCGCTGCTGCTCGCGCTCGGCCGGCTGTGCGTCCGTCAGAAGCTCTGGGGCAAGGCGCGCAGCTACTTCGAGGCGAGCCTCGCGATGGAGCAGAGCTTCAGCAGCCACATGGAGCTTGCCCGCCTGCTGGAGGACATCGGCGAGGCCGATGCCGC
>JADLDF010000089.1 GCA_020846815.1 Gammaproteobacteria bacterium
GCGCGGTGATCGCGGCGAAGTTGCGCTCGTGGCCGGGGCTCGGGCGGCCGGTCTTCAGGCCGAGGTTGCGCTGGAACCAGAGGAAGAAGTTGCACTTCGTTTCCTTGTTCAGCAGGAAGTAGACCAGGGTCGCGCCCATGACGCCGATCGAGGACATCATCACCAGGTACTCGGCCTTGGTGGCGATCGCGCCGGCGACCTGCTTGTCCATGAGATCGGGCACGCCGAGATAGTTCGCCGACCAGACGAAGGAGAACTCGATCCAGCCGGTCCAGAGGAAGGTGCCGGCCCAGAAGCCGTACCAGGTGGCCGCGACCTCGCGGCTGGAGCGCATGCCGAGGAACAGCAGCACGGCACCGAAGGTTCCCATCGCGAACGCCGACTGGTAGACATAACCAGGGCCGGGCCAGACGTCCTCCATGACGATCATGACCGTGTGGCCGAGCGCCTGGACGACGAAGACGATCACGAAGGCGAGCAGGCCGACCCAGGGCGGACGGCAGAGCAGGCTCATCAGGCGGCTCTGGCCCTGCGGATCGGGGGTGGTGAGGGCATCGGCAGGCGTGCTCATGACGGGCTCCGGGGCCCGTGGCGTGAAAGCGGGCCCGTGTGGGGACTCTAGGCCGTGGCGTCGCCGTCGTGTGTCAACGGAGCGTCAACGGAGCGAAATCCCGGGCAATCGTTTGGCAGGATGTGACCGATGGAACAGAACGGAGCGCGGATCCTGCTGATCGACGACGACGTCGCACTGGCCTCGATGCTGCGCGAGTTCCTCGAGCTGCAGGGCTTCCGCGTCGCGCTGGCCCACGATGCCGAAAGCGGTCTCGTGCGTCTCGAGCAGGATCCGCCCGATCTGCTGGTGCTCGACGTCATGCTGCCCGGCATCAGCGGCTTCGAGGCGCTGAAACGGCTGCGGCAGCGCCACGACCTGCCGGTCGTCATGCTGACCGCACGCGGCGAGGAAGCCGAGCGCATCCTCGGGCTCATGGACGGTGCCGACGACTATCTCGCCAAGCCCTGCAGTCCGCTCGAGCTGGCGGTGCGCATCCGCGCGATCCTGAAGCGCGCCCGGCCGGCACCCGTCGCGCAAGCCGCCGAGGCGGCGGTGCTGCGTGCCGGTCCGATCCGCCTCGATACGCGCCGGCGCGAGGCGCAGGTGCAGGGCCGTGTGCTGGCGCTGACCGCGGCCGAGATGCGCGTGCTCGAGCAGCTGTTGCGCCACCCCGGCGAAGTGCTGTCGCGCGCACGGCTCACGCAGCTCGCGCTCGACCGGCCGATCGAGGCCTATGACCGCAGTATCGACACCTTGATCTCCCGGCTGCGGCGCAAGCTCGAGGCGGCCGGCCTGCCGCAGGGCTGCATCGGCGGCCTGCGCGGCCAGGGCTATGTGCTCGATCCGGAGCACGTCGCACCGGGTGGAGCCTGATGGCGCTGCCCTCGACCCGGCTGTACTGGCGCATGGCGCTGTACATCGGCGCCGCGCTGGTCGCGTTCGTCGTGCTGTCGCTCGCCGGTGTCTGGTTCGTCGCGGCCAGCGAGCTCGAGAACTACACCGCCACCAAGCACGGCGGCCTCGGGCGCGAGGCGGCGCGCGTGCTCGCGGGCGGCGGGCGCGAGGCGTTGCGTCACTGGCTCGATGCAGAGGCGCCGATCCCGCGCGACGTGACCGTCTACGTGCTCGATGCGCGCAGCCGCGACCTGCGCGGTCAGTCGCTGCCCGCGCTGTACGCCGACTTCGTGCGCCGCTCGGTCGTCGCGTCGCCGGAGCGGCCCGGCGACGCGTTCCGCCCGGTACGGCTCGCGCCCCAGCTCGTCGGCCCCGACGGCGAGGTCTACACCTTCCTCGTGCTGCCGAACCGCATCACCCTGGTCGGCAACGCCGTGACGACGCTCGGCCTGCTTGCGGTCGCGGTGCTGGTCATCGCGACCGTCGCCTGGTGGATCGCGCGCTCCGTCGGCCGCCCGGTCGGCGAGCTGCAGCGCGTGGTGCGCGAGCTCGCCTCTGGACAGACCGACGCGCGCGTGCCGGCGCGCATCGCCGCGCGCGGCGACGAGCTCGGCTCGCTCGCGGCCGACTTCAATCGCATGGCCGGGCAGATCTCGGGTCTGCTCGCGAGCCGTGCGCGGCTCATGGGAGAGCTGTCGCACGAGCTGCGCTCGCCGCTGGCGCGGCTGCAGGCGGCGCTGGCGCTGGCCGCACACCGTGGCACCCTCGGCGACGGCGAGGTGACGCGCATCGAGGCGGAGATCCGCCGCATGGACCGCACCATTGGCGATCTGCTGAAGTTCTCGAGGCTGGACGCGGCTGCGCCGTTCCAGCGGCGCCTCGTGAGGCTCGACGAGCTGCTGCAGACGCTGGTGCGCGACGAGGAGCTCGAGGCCGCCGGCCGTGGCTGTCGCGTGGAGCTCGTGGCCGCGGCCGGGCAGCCGGTGGTCGGCGATCCCGAGCTGCTGCGCACGGCGATCGAAAACGTGCTGCGCAATGCGATCCGCTATGCGCCCGCCGGCTCCGCGGTCGCGGTCGAGCTGCGATCCGTGCCGGGCTGGCAGCAGGTGACGATCGCCGACCGCGGGCCCGGTGTGCCGCAGGAATTCCTGGAACGGATCTTCGACCCCTACGTGCGCGTCGCCGACGGCTCGGAAGGCACGGGGCTCGGGCTCGCGATCGCGCGGCGCGCGATCGAAGCGCACGGCGGCACGATCGGCGCGCAGCCGCGCAGCGGCGGCGGCCTCGAAGTCGTGATGCGCCTGCCGGCGGCGCAGCTCGGCTGAGCCTCGTTCACGCCGTCGCACCGACGGCGCCGAGTGGCAGCAGCGTGAACGGGATGTTGTCGGCTGCGCGGCTCGGGTGAGGCCGTTCGATCGGTCGCACTCGACCGGGCCGGGTGGGCAGCGGAACGGGCCTCGTCTCAGCCGCCGGCGGCGGTACCGGCGGCCGCGTGCCAGCGCAGCTCGCGTCCCTGCGCTTCGAGCAGGCCTTCCTGCTGCAACGTCCGGAACGCGCGGCTCAGCGTTTCGGGCGCGATGCCGAGGTGGCTCGCGATGTCCGAGCGGCTCATCGGCAGGCTGAGCACGCCGTCGCGCCAGCGCTCCGCGAGGCGCTGGTGCAGCATCTCCACGAAGCCGGTGACCGCGGCGACCGCGTCGCCTGCGGGCGGACGAGCGGCCTGGCGGGCACGCACGTGCGCCAGTCGTCGCAGCAGCGCCTTCTCGAGGCCGAGCTGGTCATCCGAAGTACCGTTGGCGTTCCAGAGCACGCGGCAGACGGTCGTCGGCTCGAGCGCGCTCGCGGTGCAGGCGTGGCGGCCCAGCGCGAAGCCGTCGAGTCCGACGACTTCGCCGGCGAAGCCGAAGCCCGTGACCTGTTCGCGGCCGTCGGGATGCAGCACCGCGAGCCGCAGGCTGCCCGTGGCCACGACGTAGATCGCGCCGAAAGCCTCGGCCTGGTGCCAGAGCACTGCGCCCCGTCGCAGCGTCACGCGGCGCGCGATGCGCACGCTGGCGCGCGCGCGCGGGTCGTCGGGCCAGCAGCGGAGCGCGGCGGCACAGCAGGAGCAGGAATCCGTCTCCCGCGGCGGTGCGGCGGGAATCACGGCCACGGAGGATCTCGACATCGCCCGCGTTTATACCGCTCGGGCCGAGGACCCGGTCCCGGGGCATGCCGCAATCACCCGCGGCAACTACCTAGCTGTGCGCGCGCCGCGATTGACGGGCGTCAAGTGCCGGCACAGCACCGGCGCCTACGCTGACGCCGTCGATTGATGAATTCGCGCAGATGGAGAGGAAGATGAAGACTAGCAGGGCCCAACATGCATTCCTGGCGATGGCCGCCTGCGGGCTGGCGTCGGCCGCCGCGGGTGCGGGCGATTGGCTGTTCCGGGCAGGTGCCCACAACGTCGAGCCGAAGTCGAACAACCACTCGGTCGTGAACGTCGACGGCGCGCCGAGCCTGACCGTGAGCGCGACCTATTTCATGACTCCGAACCTGGCCGTCGAGGTGCTGGGCGCGGTGCCGTTCAAGCACGACATCAACCTCAATTCGAACGGCGCGGAAGTCGCCTCGACGACCCACCTGCCGCCGACCGTGACGCTGCAGTACCACTTCGCGCCCGATGCGGCGCGCTTCCGGCCTTATGTGGGCGCGGGCCTCAACTACACGATCTTCTTCGACGAGAAGACCAAGGGTGCGCTCGCCGGCACCAAGCTGTCGCTGGACGAGTCCTTCGGCCCGGCGGTCGAGCTCGGCCTCGACATCGCGCTGAACGATGCCTGGGCGATCAACCTGAACGCGCGCTGGTTCGACATCGACACCGATGCGCGACTCGATGGCGCCAGTCTCGGCACGGTCGAGATCGACCCGTACGCGATCGGCCTCATGGTCACGCGCAAGGTGAGCTTCGGGAAGTAATCGGGACCGGACTCCCCGCGGCGCCCATCCCCCCCTTTAGGGCGTCACGGGGTGCTTCGGCAGGCTGCGGCGGCCGATATCCATCGGCCGTCGCAGTCGCGCCGGGCCCGGCCGGCAGGGCGGGCCCGGCCAATCACAAAGAGCCCGGCCGGCAGGGCGGGCCCGGCCAATCACAAAAAGCCCGGCCAGCACGACGGGTCCAGCGAGTCCCGAAGGACCCGGCCAGTAGGGCCGGGCCGGCCAGCCCCGACGGGCCGTTCAGCCGCTCTTGGCCAGCGGTATCCGGCAGGCCACGACGGTGCCGCCACGACGCGGCGTCGAGAGCCGCAGTTCCCCACCCAGCATCCGGGCGCGGTACTCCATGATGCGCAGCCCCATGCCCGACGCCGAGCGCCGCTCGGGTGCTGGCAGGCCGCTGCCGTTGTCGACGATCTCAAGCCTCAGGGTCTCGCCATCGGCGCGCAGCCGCAGCGTGATGAAGGTGGCACCACCGTGGCGCACGGCGTTGCTGACGCCTTCCTGCGCGATCCGGTAGAGGTGAGTCGCCTGCGTGGTGTCGAGGCGCAGCGGCGCCGCGATGCGTTTGCGGAACTGCGCGCGGATGCCCTGGGTGCGACGCAGACGCCGCGCGAGATCCGCCAGCGCCCCGGGCAGCCCGCCACGTTCGATCGTCGCCGGTGCCAGGCCGTGCGCCAGCTCGCGTGCGCTCTGCACCGCGCCGTCGATCAGCCCGCCAGCCTCGCGCAGCAGCACCGCCGCTTCGGCGGGCCGTTCCGGCAGGCGTGCGCCCGCGGCGCGCAGCAGCAATGCGATGCCGGTCAGCTCCTGGCCGAGACCGTCGTGCAGGTCGCCGGCGATGCGCTGCTGCTCGAAGTTCGAGGCCTCGATGATCGCGTGTTCGAGCAGGGCACGGTTGGCGGCGATCTCGGCCTCGGCGAGCTTGCGCCCGTCGATGCTGCGCGACACCACGACCAGGCCGCCGATGGCAGGGTCGTCGAAGGCGTGGGTGGCGACGATCTCGAGCCAGCACCAGCCGCCCTGCGCGTGCCGGAAGCGCGCCTCGACCGGCGCCGCCGCCACGTCGTCCGGCCCGGCCAGGAATGCGGTGAAGCGCCGGCGCAGCTCCGCGAGGTCGTCAGGATGGACGTAGTCGAACGCGTTCTGGCCGACCAGCTCGTCCGGGCCGAAGCCGAGCCGGCGCCGGCAGGCGGGGCTCTGGTACTCGATCACGCCGTCGCGCGACAGCACGGTGATCAGGTCGTGGCACTTCTCCACCAGCACCGTCAGACGCCTTTCGGCGCGTCGGCGCTCGGCCAAGGCCTGGTGCAGCGCGCCCACGTCGCGCGCCATGATCATGATGCCGTCGACCTTGCCGTCGCGACCGGGCACCGGCCGCAGCGAGGTCGCGAGCGCGAGCTGCTGTCCGGTAGGCGTGATCAGGTCGACGCGCTCGAAGTCGAACGACTCGCCCGCGAGCACGCGCTCGTACAACGAACGCCGCGGCGCGAGGTCGGGACAGAGCTCGAACCAGGCCTGGCCGACGAGCTCTGCGGGCGGCTGGCCCAGGGCATTGGCCGCCGAGCGATTGATCCAGGTGATGCGCAGCTCGCGGTCGAGACCGATCATCTCGAGCGGCAGCGTCGCCGCGGCGGACTCGAGCGCCTTGCGCTCGGTGATGTCGGTGCGGGCTGCGAGCATCGGGTCTGGCTCCTCGGGTCCATCTGGGAGCGAACATGCTCTGGAGTGCATCGACGAGTTCCTCTGCGATGAATCTTGGGCGCAGGGCCGCACCGGAGCCGGCGCCCCCCGGGTGCGGCACCGCGGAACCCGCCCCGGTCCGGCTGGCGCCCGCAACCGAGGCATCATCGGATCCGTGGCGGGCCCCGGCAAGGCGCGCGTCGTGGCCGTTGCATGGGCCGACCGCGTACCATCGCCGCAGGAGCGGCATGGAGGCAGGCGGCGCAGCATGGTCGAATCGCAGATCCTCGCGGCCGTCACCGGCTGCGCGGGCATCGTCACGCTCGATCGTCCGCGCGCGCTCAACGCGCTGACCGCGGCGATGATCGAGGCGATCGATGCGGCGCTCGGGCGTTTCGAGCGCGATCCGGCGCTGCGCGTCGTCGTGCTGCGCTCGTCCACGGAACGCGCTTTCTGCGCCGGCGGCGACATGCGCCGGATCCGCGAGCTCTGTCTCGCCGGCGAGCTGGCCGAGGCGGAGCGTTTTTTCGCGACCGAATTCGCGCTCAACCGGCGGCTCGCGGAGTTCGACCGGCCGCTGGTCGCGCTGGTCGACGGCATCTGCATGGGCGGCGGGCTCGGTCTGTCGGTACACGGCCGCTTCCGCGTCGCCACCGAGCAGGCGGTGTTCGCGATGCCCGAGACTGCGCTGGGCTATTTTCCCGACGTCGGCGGCAGCCATTTCCTGCCGCGCCTGCCCGCAGCGCTGGGCCGCTGGCTGGGCCTGACCGGGGCGCGCCTGGACGGACCGGAAGCGGTAGCGCTCGGTCTCGCGACCCATCTCGTGCCGCAGGCGCGGCTAGACGCGCTGCTCGAGGCGCTGGCCCGGATCGAGCCGGCCGAGACGGTCGCCACAGTGCTCGATCGCCACGCGGTTCCCGCAAGTGCCCCGCGCCTGGCTGCGATCGCCGCCGACTGCGCCGCGACCTTCGGCGTGGCGGGCGACCGATCGGCGCTGCAGGCCGCGCTGCAGCGTCAGGACGGCGCTTTCGCGCGCGAAGCGCTCGCCGCGCTCGCCCAGGCCTCGCCGCACAGCCTCGACGTCGCGCTCGAGCTCTTCGCCGCCGGCCAGTGGAGCCCGCTCGCCGAGTGCCTGGAGCGCGAGCTCGCCGCGGCGCGCGCGACGCTGCGCCATCCCGACTTCGTCGAAGGCGTCCGCGCCGTGCTCGTCGACAAGACGCGCGCGCCGCACTGGCAGCCCGCGGCGCCTGCCTGAAGCAAGTCACCGCATCGAGGACCCTCCCCATGAAGCACCTGCGACTCCATGGCTACTGGCGCAGCTCCGCCAGCTATCGCGTACGGCTCGCCCTGCACTGGAAGGGCCTGGCCTACGATTACCTGCCGGTGCATCTGGCGCGCGGCGGCGGCGAGCAGTTCGCTGCCGACTACGTCAGGCTGAACCCGCAATCGCGCGTGCCCGCGCTCGAGGTCGACGGCGAGGTGCTGACCCAGTCGATGGCGATCCTCGAGTGGCTCGAGGAGGCCTACCCCGCATCGCCGCGGCTGCTGCCCGAGGAGCCGTTCGCGCGCGCCCGCGTGCGCAGCCTCGCGCAGCTCATCGTCGCCGACATCCAGCCGCTGCAGAACACCGCGGTCACGCGCTATCTGCGCGAGCGCGGCGGCTGGGGCGATGCCGAGATCGGCGCCTGGATGCAGGAGTGGCTGGGCCGCGGCCTGCGCGCGCTCGAGCTGCGGCTGGCCGGTGACGCGGCCACCGGCCGCTTCTGCCACGGCGATGCGCCGACGCTCGCCGACGTCTGCCTGGTGCCGCAGTGCCATGCCTCGCGGCGCTTCGGCGTCGATCTCGCACCCTGTCCGCGCATCCTCGCGATCGACGCCGCCTGCCGCGAGATCGAGGCGTTCCGGCGTGCCGCGCCGGAGGTTCAGCCGGATGCGGAGGGCTGAGGGCGCTGCTCCCCGATGCGCAGCAGGAATACCAGCGGCAGCGCAAGCGCCGTAGCCGCGGCCAGCACGTAGAAGTCATTCGCATAGCCGATGCCGGTGGCCTGGCGGCCGATCTCGCCGAGCAGTCGCGCGGTCGAGCCCGGATCACCGGGGTCGGCGGCGATCGCCGCCCAGTGCAGCGCCGCGTATGGCGTGAAATGCTCGGTCAGATAGGCGTGGTTGACCTGGGTCGAACGCGCCAGCAGCGCCACGGCGGCCGAGATGCCGACGGACGAGCCGATGTTGCGCGTCAGCGTGAGCAGCACTCCGGCTTCGGTGCGCTGCGCACCTGCGAGCGTGCCGAAAGCCGCGACGCTCAGCGGCACGAAGGTCAGCGGCGCCCCGCAGCCTTGCAGCAGGCCGGCCACGACGACGCGCCAGGCCGGCGTGTCGAGCGTGAACTGTCCCATCATCCACAGCGACACGGCGGCCGAGCCCACGCCCGCCATCATGATCAGTCGCGGATCGACGCGGCCGACCAGCCGCCCCGAGACCATCATCGCCAGCATCGCCGATAAGCCACGCGCGGCCGTCAGCCAGCCCGCCTGCGTGGGGCTGTAGCCCTGGAGCTGCTGCAGGAAGCCCGGCAGCAGCACGGTGGGGCTGAAGATCGCGACGCCGATCGCGAACATCACCAGCAGCGACAGCACGAAGTTGCGGTCGCGGAACAGCCGCAGATCGACGAACGGCCGCCGCGCCGTCAATGAGTGCGCGAAGAACATGTAGAAGCACAGCGCGGCGAAGAACGCCTCGGCGACGATTTCGGTCGATTCGAACCAGTCCTCGCTCTGGCCGCGATCCACCATGAGCTGGAAGAGGCCGAGCGACAGCGACAACAGCACGAAGCCGGTCAGATCGAACGGCCGGTGCGTGTCGCCATCGCCGCGGCGCATGGTCGCAAGCAGGCCGGTGAACGACAGCAGCCCGACCGGCAGGTTGATGTAGAACGCCCAGCGCCACGACAGCTCGTCGGTCAGCCAGCCGCCGAGCGTCGGCCCGATGACCGGGCCGACCAGCACGCCCATGCCCCACAGTGCCGTGACCTTCGCGTGCTGCGCGCGCGGGAATTCCTGCAGCAGCACGACCTGGGCGAGCGGCACCAGGGCCGCGCCGGATGCGCCCTGCAGGACCCGGAACGCCACCATCTGCCCGAGGCCGGTCGCGAGCCCGCAGAGCATCGAGCCGAGCGTGAATCCGGCGATGCTCCAGAGCATCACCGGTCGCAGACCGTAGCGCGTGCCCAGCCAGCCGGCGAGCGGCGTCATGATCGCGCTGACGACGATGTAGGAGGTCAGGATCCAGGCGGCCTGGTCCTGGGTAGCCTGCAGCGTGCCCTGCATGTGCGGCAGCGCGACGTTCACGATCGTCGAGTCGATCGTGTAGAGCATCGTCGCGAGCACGACGGCGACCGACAGCAGCAGACGGCGCGAATCCGCCGGCGCGACGGAAGCGGCCGGCAGGGCGTCGGCGCTCATCGACGCCTCAGCGGCGCAGCGCCGCGAACCAGCGGTCGAAGCGCCGATGCGGCCCCGTGTCGATGCGCACCGTCGCGCTCATGCCGTCGCGCAGCGGCGGATCGTCGGGGCCCGGCTGCAGCGTGATCCGCACGGGTATGCGCTGCACGACCTTGACCCAGTTGCCCGAAGCGTTCTGCGGCGGCAGCACCGAGAACGTTGCGCCGGTCGCCTGCGAGATGCTCTCGACCGTGCCGCGCCAGCGATGCTCGTGATAGGTGTCGACGTCGATCTCGACCGTCTGCCCCGGTCGCACCCACTCGAGATCGGTTTCCTTGAAGTTCGCCTCGACCCAGACCTCGCGGTCCGCGACGATCGCGAACGCCGCGCGGCCGGCTTCGGCGCGGCTGCCGACCTTGGGCAGGTGGCTCGCGATGCCGGCCTGCGGCGCATGGACCACGGTGCGCTCCAGGTCGACGCGCGCCCGCGCCAGCTCGGCCGCGGCTGCGCGTACCGAGGGGTACTCGTCGGTCGGCCGGGTCGGGTTGCCGCCGAGTGTCGCCACGGCCTGTGCGACCTGCAGCTTCAGCACCGCGGCGCCGCCGTTGGCGATGTCGGTGGAACGCTGCACGGCATCGAGCTGCGAGGCGGGCACCAGCCGCGCTGCAGCGAGCTGCCGCTGGCGTTGCAGCTCGCGCACCGAGAGCTCGGCAGCGCGGGCCGCGACGCCCGCCTGGCCGACTTTTTCGCGCCAGCTCGCCTTCTGCGCCTCGACTTCGGCGCGCGCGCTGCCGAGGCGGGCCTCGGCGGCCGCGACCGCGATCCTGGCCAGCGTGTCGTCGAGCTCCAGTACCGGCTGCCCGGCCGTGACGCGCGCGTTTTCGACGACCTGCACGCGCAGTACGTCGCCCGAGATCTGCGGCGCGACGTCGACGCGGTCGCGATGCACGTAGGCATTGTCGGTGTCGACGAAGCGGCCCGTGCTGCCGTACCAGGTGATCGCGACCACGGCGAGCAGCAACGGCAGGATCCAGACCAGCAGCCGGCGGCGCCAGCTCGGGGTGGCGGCCGGCGGCGGAGCCACGGCCGAGTCGGGTGAGAGCAGGGGGCCGTCGTCCATTCAGCCGCCCTCCGTCGCGAGATTGCCGCGGATGCGCTCGAGCGTCGAGCGCAGCGCCGCCTGCTCGGCCGGGGGGATGCCCCGCAGTGCCTTGGCGAGCGTGCGGTCGAGCGTCGAGTGCATACGCTCGATCAGCGGGCCCGCTGCCGCGTCGAGATGGATCCTGAACGCGCGCCGGTCGCTCGCATCCGGCAGCCGTCGCAGGAAGCCACCGGCCTCGAGCCGGTCGATCATGCGGCCGACCGTGGCCGAGGTCAGGTCGAGATAGGCCGCGAGCTCGGTCTGGCTGCAGCCGGGGCGCCGGTCGACATAGAGCAACAGCCGCGCCAGGGCGGGCGTCAGCTGCAACCCGGTCGCCTGACGGCGGAACTCGGTGCGGATCAGGCGCAGGATGTCCGCCAGCAGGAAGCCGAGCGAATACTCGCGGGACGCCATAGGCCGGGGCCGGGGCCGGGGCGCGGCAGAGGGGGATGAGGCAGGCATCGGGTCACCGGAATGATCAGGCAGGGCGATAATAACCTATGGTTACTATTTGCCGCCGCTGGTCCGCCGGCCTGGCCGGAGAGCGGGCCTTTTCGCTCCATCCTCGCGCGAATGGGGGAGCCGGAATCAAGGACGTGGGCGGCCGGCCGGTCCTGCCTGGGGCACGGCGCGCAACAGCAACAGCAAGGGCAGTGCGATGCCGGTCGCCAGTGCGAACAGCGTGAAGTCGTTGGCGTAGGCGATGCCGGCGGCCTGGCGGCCGATCTCACCGAGCACGCGCGCGGCCGATGCGGGGTCGTCGGGCGTGGCGGCGATCTGCGCCCAGCGCAGAGAGGAGTAGGGCGTGAAGTGCTCGGTCAGATGAGCATGGTTGGTCTGGGTCGAGCGCGCGAGTATCGCAACCGCGGTGGAGATGCCGATCGAGGAGCCGATGTTGCGGACCAGGGTCAGCAGCACGCCGGCCTCGGTGCGCTGCACGCCGGAGAGCGTGCCGAAGGCCACGATGCTGATCGGCACGAAGGTCATCGGCGGACCGCAACCTTGCAGCAGCCCTGCGACCACGACCTGCCAGGCCGGTGTGTCGAGCGTGAACTGCCCCATCAGATACAGCGACAGTGCGGCCGAGGCGATGCCGAAGGCCATGAGCCACCGTACGTCGACCTTGCCGATCAGCTTTCCGGAGACCATGACCGCGATCACCGCCGCCACGCCGCGTGCTGCCATCAGCCAGCCGGCCTGTGTCGGGCTGTAGCCCTGCAGTTGCTGCAGGAAGTTGGGCAGCAGCACGGCGGGGCTGAAAATCGCCATGCCTATGGTGAGCATCACGACCAGCGAAATGGCGAAGTTGCGGTCGCGGAACAGCTTCGGGTCGATGAAGGGCCGCGCCGTCGTCAGCGTATGGGCCAGGAACATGTAGAAAAAGAGCCCGGCAAAGAAGGTCTCGGCGACGATTTCGGTCGAGTCGAACCAGTCCTCGCCCTGGCCGCGGTCCAGCATCAGCTGGAACAGCCCGATTGCGAGCGAGAGCAGCACGAAGCCGGTCAGGTCGAAGCGGTGACGGGGCTCGGCATCCCCGCGGCGCAGCGTGACCAGCAGCCCGAAGAACGACACCAGCCCGATCGGCAGGTTGATGTAGAACGCCCAGCGCCACGACAGCTCCTCGGTCAGCCAGCCGCCGAGCGTCGGGCCGATCACCGGACCCGTCATCACGCCCATGCCCCAGAGCGCGGTGACGCGGGCGTGCTGCTCGCGCGGGAACTCCTGCAGCAGCAGTACCTGGCCGAGCGGCACGAGTGCAGCACCCGCGGCGCCCTGCAGGATCCGGAACAGCACGATCTGGCCGAGATCGGCCGCGAGTCCGCAGAGCACCGAGCCGGCCGTGAAGCCGGCGACGCTCCACAGCATCACCGGGCGCAGGCCGAAGCGGGTGCCCAGCCAGCCGGCCAGCGGCGTCATGACCGCGCTGATCACGATGTAGGAGGTCATGATCCACGCGGCCTGGTCCTGCGTGGTCTGCAGATTGCCCTGCATGTGCGGCAGGGCGACGTTCACGATCGTCGAGTCGATCGTGTACATCATGGTCGAGAGCGCCGTGGCCGCGGCGAGCAGGTTCCGCGAGCCACGTCGCGTGGCGGGCATGGCCGATGATGCGGCGGCTTCGGTCATCGCCGCTCAGCGCGACATTGCGGTCTGCCCGCAAAATGGCCCCGTGCCGCCCATCGTCGACACGCAGATGTGCCGGGAGCGGTGCCGGGTCCGGGCTGGGTCGCCGGCCGGGTCCCGGTCACCTGTGGCCCCCCTCCGCGCTGGCGTGCTCGCCGCCGGCGTTCAGGCCGCGTCACGTCCGACCAGAGGCACGGTCTGGTGCACCCAGTTCGCGGGATCTTCGCGCCGGCCCGGCGAGGGGATCACCAGCACCTGCCGGCGCCGCAGCTGCTCGAAGCGATCGACGTCGATTTCGTTGCCGGCGGCGGCATGGCGCGTGACGGTCTTGCGGAACGCGACCTCCATACCATCGGTCTCGGTCAGGAACTCGTCGGTCAGCGAGCGCGGGGTCAGCTTGGGCTCGATCTTCTCGACGACCCGCAGGTCCTCCTCGACGGCGAGCAGGATGCCGGCCATGCGCTCGGCGTCGTGCTCGGGCTCGAGCAGGTAGTTGCGGGCCTGCCAGCCGATGGCGCGCGAGCTCCAGGGATCGATGGGTGTGCGCGCCGTGAAGTTGATCTGGCTCATACCCTCGCGGAAGGTCGGCTGGATGCGGTGGCAGAGCCCGATGAGGCTGAACTCCAGCGCGACGCGCGTCGAGCGCCGGTCGGCGGCCAGGAGCTTGGCGATCTCGCCGGACTTCTGGTCCTGTTGCGGCGCGGGCTTTTCGCGCGCGACGCGCGCACCCCACTCGGTCGGCTCGATGGGGTAGGGATCGAGCTTGGGCGTGCGCTTGGCGCCGAACTGGCGGTGCACGAAGTTGGTGTGCGCGGTGTCGAGCGAATTCTCCTCGAAGCGCATCCAGTTGGCCTTTGCCTCGAACTGGTAGGGCATGCGCCGCCAGTTCGTCGTGTCGTCGTATTCGGGGAACAGGTCGGGAATCTTCGGCCGCTGCGACTCCGGCAGGTCGCCGAGGAAGGCCCAGATCCAGCCGTATTTCTCCTGGGTCGGGTAGCGGTCGACGCGCACGCGCTTGGGCGGCGCCACGCCGGGCCCCAGCGCCGGAATCAGCGTGCAACGGCCGTCGGCGCCGAAGCGCCAGCCGTGGTAGGGGCAGGCGACCGTGTGCTCGACCAGCTCGCCGTCGCCGAGCGCGGCGCCGCGATGCGGGCAGGTGTCGGCGAGGCAGGCGACGGCGCCCGCCTGGTCGCGGAACAGCACGAAATGGCAGCCGAGCATCTGCACGCGTGTCGCCTTGCCGGGAACGACCTCGCCGGAAGTACAGGCGACGTACCAGTTGTTGATCAACATGTCGTGGAGCCTCGGTTGATTCAGTGTCGATGATTCAGTGTCGATGATTCAGGGGCGATGATTCAGTGTGACGGTTCAGGGCTGACGGTTCAGGGTGAGCGTTCAGGGCTGACGGTTCAGGCGGCGTCGGCCTTGCGTGCCGCTGCGGTCCCCGCAGAGGCCGTGCCGGCGCCCGCGCCGCGCCCGGCCTGCTCGGCGCGCAGCGCGATCAGCTCCTGCTCGACCACGCGCAGCAGGCGTGTGGCGAAGGCTTCCTGCATCACCAGGCGCTGCTTCGCGACCGCGGGGTCCGGCACATAGGCCTGCAGGGCGCCCGCTTGCAGTGCGCCCGACTGCACCAGCAGGCGCTCCAGGGTGTCGAGGCGCTCGAGCACCATGCCGACTTCCTGGGCGACGGCCATGGTGATGCCGAGCACGCGGTCGACCGCGGGGTCGTCGAAAAAAGCGACGCGCGGCTCGGTGCTGTACTCGATCGCGGCGCGAACGGCGTTCAGTTCGTCCATCGTGTGATCCTCCGCAGTGCTCAAGGCTGGGCCGGCTGCGTGGCCGGCTTTTCGGCGACGGCGGCGAACCAGTAGCCGGGCCCGTTGATCTTGCCGAGCTGGATCTCGCGTGCCGTGCCCGGCGGGAAGCCGGCCGCCGCCAGCTCCGGCACGATGTCGGCGTCGGCATAGCTCTCCCAGAACGGCTCGTCGTTGTAATCGACGTCGTAGGCGCGCTCCGCCTGCTCGAACGGCGTGCGCTTCGCGTTCTGGATCGCGACGTCCTGGTGCAGCGCGAGCCCACCCGGGGCCAGCAACCGCCAGGTCTCGCGGAAGGTCGCGTTGCGCGTCTCGTCGGAAACTTCGTGGAACAGGTTGTGCGAGACGACGAGGTCGAAGTGGCCGTCGGGGAAGCTGGTCGCGCTGCAGTCCATCTGATGGAAGAACACGCGTGCACCCAGCGACTCGGCGCGGGCGCTGGCATAGCGCAGCATCGCCGCGCCGATGTCGATCGCATGCACTTCGGCGTCCGGGAACTCCTGCGCGTAGGGCACGGAGCCGGCGCCCGCCGAGCAGCCCAGGTCGAGGATGCGCTTCGGCGCGAAGCCGGGACGGTTCGCCTTGATCCAGCGGATGGCGGCGAAGCCCTTGCTGTCGTCGCCGCCCATGCCCTGGCCCATGGAGTAGAGGTTGCCACCGGCCTCGTACAGCGCGCCAGCCATGACGTCATCGGCGCTGCGCGTGTAGGCGTAGCCCTGCGGCTGCAGGTGGATGTGGTGCTCGCGCATCGCGGCCGGCGGCTCGAAGCCGGCCGGCAGATCGAGGCCGCCGAGCCGCTTCGGGTTCTCGAGCAGACGCCGGCCTTCGGCCTCGATGCGCTCGCGGTCGCGCATCAGCGGCTCGGTGACCGTTGCCCACATGAGCTCCTGCGAGCAGCGCGTCAGCGCGGCCCAGGTCTGGTAGGCGGGCTCGGCGAGCAGGCCGCGCTTGATCTCCTCGCGGTCGACAGCGGCCTTGGAGCGCAGCCGGCGCTGCAGCGCGGGGCGCACCCGTGCATCGAAGAGCAGCTGGTTGCCCGGGCGGATGCGCCCGGTGAGCTCGCGCTTCAGCGCGAGCACGAAGCGCTGGCGGGCGAGATCATCGGCGGTCTGCCGCGCCAGCATGGAGTGCTTGAGTTCGTGGACCATGACGGGATGCTCCTCAGGCGGCCTGACGCATGCCGAAGGTCGCGAGCATTCCGGAGAGCATGCTGTAGCGCATCTGCGCCGAGGCACGCACTGCGGCGATCGCGCGGCGTTGCAGCTCGGGCGTGTTGGCGTAGCGGCTCGCGATCGCCAGGCCCGAAGCCTCGTGGCCGGGATCGTTCTCGATGTGCACGTGGAAGAATTCGAGCTGATCGTCGTCGAAGCCCATCTTGTGCATCGCATCGACCAGCATCGGATAGAGCGTCGGCAGCTGGCCTTCGAGCGCGACCATGATGCCGGCGAAGGCCTCGGCCATGGTCCGCTGGCTGGCGAGCTCCCAGATCCAGGCGCGCATCGCGCGCGTGGTCGGCAGGATCAGGCCCTTTTCCTCGGCGCGGTAGATATCATCGTCCGATACGCCGCAGGCGCGCGCGAACTTGGCGCAGAGCTCGGGATGGCGCTTCTCGGGCTTGCCGGGCATTTCCTCGCCGAGCAGGTTGTCGAGCAGCTCGCGGCGCGCGTCGAGGTCGGGGAGGCGCGAATAGAGCATCGCGAACTGCTGCGCGATCGCGTCGACGTAATAGA
>JADLDF010000090.1 GCA_020846815.1 Gammaproteobacteria bacterium
AGGCGATCGATCACGAGGCGGGCTTCCGCTCGCTGCTGGTCCATGGCGCGCGGCGCCGCGACGACGGCGTCAACCGCTGGTATCTGTTCCGCCGGCGCTTCGAGCTGCCGGCGCCGGCGCAGGCGGCGCCGCTGCAGATCTTCGCCGACAGCCGCTACCTGCTGTACGTGAACGGCCGGCGCGTCGGCCGCGGCCCCGGCCGGGCGACGCCGGCGTTTGCGCGCGTCGACCGCTACGAGGTGGCGCCGCTGCTGAATCCGGGAACGAATGTCCTGGCCGTGCTGGTGCACGTCTATGGCGTCGACACGGCCTGGTACGAGACCTCGCGCGATGCCGCACAGTCGATCTTCGGCGACGGCGGGCTCTATCTGCATGCGAGCATCGACTGTGGCAGCACCCGCATAGAGCTGTGCTCCGACGCGCTGTGGCGCGTGACCGAATGCCGCGCCTGGCGGCGCGATGCGCCGCGCAGCGGCTGGGGCCAGGGATTCATCGAGGACTTCGATGCGCGCCTGTTCCCGGCCGGGTGGTACTCGCCCGAGTTCGACGATTCGCACTGGGACCCCGCGCGGCCCCTGCTGCGGGAGGCCGACGAGGCCGATCTCGCCAAGGGCTGGGGCGACGTCGAGCCGTTCCCGACGCTGCTGCCGCGCGAGATCCCGCCGCTCGCCGAGCGGCCATGTGGCGCGGCGCGCATGGTCGCGATGCACGCCGTGCCGTCGACCTCGGCGCTGCCGCTGGAGCGGCGCATCTACGAGGAGCCGTTCGCGCCGTTGCCCGACGACGCGGTCGAGGACCCCACGGCCTGCCTGGCCGAGGATGCGCGCAGCACCTGGGTCCGCAGCGGCGCGCATGGCGACGTCAGCCTGCTGTTCGAGTTCGAGCGCCGGCATGCCGGCCATCCCTTCATCGAGCTCGAGGCGCGCGGCGGCGAGATCATCGAGGTCGCGGCCGCGGAGACCGTGCTGGGTGAGTACCGCCCGGCGCAGCATGGAACGGCGCGCGTCGGACGCGCGAGCCATCTCGATTGCGCGCAGCTGTTCCGCTACACGGCGCGGCCCGGCCTGCAGCGCTTCGAGAAGTTCGAGTGGACCGGGCTCAAATATCTGCAGGTCGTCGTGCGCAACGCGCCGCTCGGCATCGGGCTGCGGCGCATCGGCTCGATCGAGACGCACTACCCGGTCGTGAATGAAGGTGCGTTCGAGTGCTCCGACGAGCTGCTGACGCGGCTCTGGCAGGTCGGGCGCTACACGGCCCTGCAATGCACGCACGACGGCTGGGAGGATTGCCCGGGGCGGGAGAAGCGCCAGTGGCTCGGCGACGGCGCAGTCCATTACCTCGTCGACGCCGCGGCTTTCGGCTGCAGCACCACACCGCTCGCCCGGCTGTTCCTGCTGCAGGCCACCGAGAGCCAGCGCGCCGACGGCCTGCTGCAGATGTTCGCGCCCGGCGATCATCAGGGTGGCGCGGTCGTGATCCCCGATTTCAGCCTGCACTGGATCTGCACGGCCGAGCACTATCTGCTGCACAGCGGCGACCTCGACACCGTGATCCGGCTGCTGCCGGCCGTGCAGCGCTGCCTCGACTGGTTCGCGCGCCAGTGCGACCTGCACGGCCTGCTCGCGAACCTGCCGCACTGGCACTTCATCGAATGGGCCCGGGTACAGCGGTGCGGCGAGTCGTTCGCGATCAATGCATTGCTGCAGGGCGCGCTGCAGTCCGCGGCCGCGCTCGCCGCCGCGGTCGGATACGAGGCCCTGCACCAGCAGTACGCGGCCTGGGCCGCGCGCCTGCGCGCGGCGCTGCGGGCGCGTCACTTCGATCCGCAGCGTCGCGTGTTCGTCGACAGCGTCGATCCCGCGACCGGCCGGCAGGACCCGCAGGTGTCGCAGCAGGCCAATGCGCTCGCGATACTGTTCGACGTCGCGACGCCCGATGAATGGCCGGCCATCGTCGAATCGGTCACCGACGAGTCGCGGCTGCGCCGCACCGCCGTGCCGCCGGTCACCTTCGCTGCCGATCCGTTCGACGCCGCGACCGACGTGGTGCGGGCCAACACCTTTTTCGCGCATTTCCTCTACTCGGCTCTGGGCAAGGCCGGGCGCTTCGATCGGGCGCTCGCGCAGATGCGCAGCCTCTACGGGCCGATGCTGGCCACGGGCACCGAGACCTTGTGGGAGTCGACCGAGCCGGTGGCCAGCCTCTGTCATGCGTTCTCGGCGAGCCCGGTCTATCAGCTCGGTGCGCAGGTGCTCGGCGTGCAGCCGCTGGCCGCCGGCTTCGCGCGGGCGCGGGTCGCGCCGCAGTGGGGCGACCTCGCCCACGCCAGCGGACGCTATCCCACGCCGCGGGGGCCGATCGGCGTGAGCTGGCGCCGCCGGGATGACGGCGTGATCGAGGTCGACCTCGAGATCCCGGCAGGCATCGAGGTGGAATTCGTGGCGCCTGCCGATCATCGACTCGCGGATGAAAAGCCGACGGCCGCATTGGACCCAGGCCGGCATCTGCTGACGGTGCACAGCCGCGCGGTCGGCTGATCGAGCGATGGACATCGGTCCGATGGTCCCGCATACCTTCGAGGCAACACCATGACTGGAAAGCCGCTGGCGGCACGCCGCGCTGCGAAGACGACGGACCCGCTGTTGTCGCGCCGCTCGCTGCTGATGCAAGCCATGCTCGGCGCGGCCGCGTTCACCACAGGCTGCGGCTCGCTGCGCCCCGCAGTGGCGTCTGAGTCGGAGTCGGAGTCGGGATCGCGGTCGGGATCGGGGTCGGGGTCGGGGTCGGGGTCGGAGGCGAGATCGCATTCAGAGCCGGCGTCGGCACCTGGATCGACGCCGACATCCGGGTCCGTGTCGGCGCCCGGCACGGAGGGCAAGGCCGTTCCGCCCGCAGTCGACCGAAGCGCATGGGAAGCCCAGGCGCGGCAGCTGCTGGCGCGGCATGCGGCCGTCGACATCCATGCGCACCCGGGCCGGTTCTTCGTCAAGGGCAGCCCGCCGGTCGATCCGTCGCTGGCGCCGCTGATGAACACGGTCGTGCCACGGACGCTGGCCGGCATGCGCGCCGGCGGCGTCGCGGCCGCGGTGTTCAACACCGTCGCGGACCTGCGAGCGCTGTCGATGGTGCCGCCGGGCGCGCTGCTCGGCCAGCGGCCGCTGGCCGCCGGCGAGGCCTATGACGACCATCGACGCCAGGTGCAGGCATTCCGGGATCTGGTCGCCACCGGCGAGGTGCACGCAGTGCTCTCGGCAGCAGACATCGAGCGGGCGCAGCGCCGTGGCGTACCCGGCGGCCTGCTCGGCTGCGAGGGCGCGGACTTCCTCGAAGGCCGGCTCGATCGGCTCGACGAGGCACGGCAGGATGGCGTGCGCCTGGTCGGTCTCGTGCACTACCGCCGCAACGAGCTCGGCGATCCGCAGACCGCGCCGGCCGATGCCAGCGGCCTCACGCCTTTCGGCGAGCAGGTCGTGCGGCGCATGAACCGGCTCGGAC
>JADLDF010000091.1 GCA_020846815.1 Gammaproteobacteria bacterium
AACTGCTCGGCGGCCATCTCCATCGTCCTGCCGGGCATCGACCAGTGCAGCTGGCTGCGCCACTTGCGCAGCAGATGACCGCCCTCGGCATCGATCTGCATCGGCCCGTAGGTCGCGTGCAACTCGCCGCGCTCCGCATCGCTGAAGACCGGGGCCGAGACCATGACGATGCGGCGCACCTGCGCCGGCCGCGCGAGCGCGAGTGCGGCGCAGGTCTCGGAGCCGGTGTGATAGCCCATGAGATCGACTTCGCCGAGCCCGAGCGCATCGATGAGATCACCCATCGCCGCCGCATAGTCCTCGATGGTCGGCGGCGCCGGCGGCGCGTCCGAGGCGCCGAAGCCCGGCGTGTCCGGCGCGATCGCGACGCGATCGACGCCCGTCGCTGCCAGGAAGCGCTCGTAGACGGCCCCGGAATACGGGCTCATGTGCAGGCAGAGCAGCGGGCGGTGCTGCGCGACGCCGGCTGTCGCATCCAACGCAGCGACGGCGCCAATGCTCGCGCCTGCGGCTGTGCCCGCGCCCGTGCCCGCGCCTGAACCCGTGCCCGCTCTCGTGCCCGCATCCGCGCCTCTCGCAGGCTGCGCGATGCGGTAGTGGATCTGGCCGAAGCGGCCGTCGACGTAGCCACGGCGCACGGGCACGCGCGCGCCGCGCGTCGCCGCGGCCGATGCGGGCGCGCTCACTCCACTACCTGCAGCCGCAGGTCGAGGCTGGTGAGCGGGTCACAGCCATCGGCCGTGATCACGACGGTGTCCTCGATGTGCACCGAGCCCCAGCCGATCTCGGTGAACGGCATGTCGACGTTGACGACCATGCCGGGCTCGAGCACGGCATCGGGCTTCAGGCCCGGCTGCGCGCCGACCGGCTTCGGATCGTCGGTGTGCTCGAGCCCGAGGCTGTGCACGACACAGCCGCGATACTCGGGAAAACCGGCGCCGCGGATCGCGGCGGTGACCTCGCGGACGAGATCGGAATAGCGCGTGCCGGGCCGCAGCAGCGCGTGCGCGGCCTCCCAGCCCCGCGTCAGGCCGTGGTGACGCCGCAGCTGTTCGGTGCAGGGCTCGCCGATCACGAAGCAGCGGCCGAAATCCCCGTGGTACTGCCGGTAGCGCGCCAGACCATCGAACATGATCGGCTCGCCGCGACGCGCCTGTACGGCCGGCAGCCCGGCGGCGCCGCAGAGCAGGTAGACGCCGCGCCCGCCCTGCAGCGCGAGCTCGGCCATGAACACGTTCTCGATCTCGTCCCAGGTGGCGCCCTCGCGCAGCGAATGGCCGGCGGCGAGCAGGGCTTTTTCGTTGAGCTGCGCGGCCCGTCGCAGCAGCTCGATTTCGCGCGGCGTCTTGACCAGGCGCACCAGGTTGAAGACGTCGCGACGGTATTCGCAGCGCGCATCGAAGCCGCGCGCGGCGAGCCACGGCCCGGTGCGCTCGTCGTCGCAGCCGATGCGCGCACCCTCGAGACCGGCGGCACGCAGCGCGCGCACCAGTGCCCAGATCGCGTCGGCCGACATCTGCTCGCGCAGCCGCTGCGTGATCGCGACCCATTCCTGCTCGCGCGGCGACAGCGGCACGCCGGCGCGCAGTGGCCAGCCTTCGTAGTCGAGCCCGGCCGGCGTGCCGTCATCGAGGCTCGCACCCTCCTCCGGCGAGGAGTACGAGAGCACGTTCGGCATCCAGGTACCGCCCTCGCTCGCCAGGCGGCGGATCTCGAAGCTCGGAATCACCAGCGCCGCGGGTGCGTCCTCACGCCGCGGCAGTACCGCGAAATACGTGCCGTCGAAGAAGCCCGGCCAGTTCAGCGACCCCCAGTAGTCGCTGAAGTAGTAGGTGTTGATCGACAGCTGGGCGACCAGTGCGTCGAGCCCGTGACGATCCATGATCTCCCAGGCGCGGGTCCTGTTCAGCAGCAAGGTCGTGCTCCGCTGTGGGCAGGTACGCGGCTCAGGATCGCGACAGCAGCCGCCGCACCCGCGCCGCCGACAGCAGGCCGCGCAGCCGCTTGCGGCCGATCTCGTCCCGTTCCACGACCGGCACGTGGGTGAGCCGGGTCTCCTCGAACATGCGGTGCACCTGCCCGACCGTGGCACGCTCGATGGCCTCGATGTCGGCGACCCGCCAGGCCGGGATCGGCTGCATCAGGTCGCGCACCTGCACGTCGCTGCGCGGCGTCAGCGCGGTCTGCATGTAGCGCATCAGCACGTCGCCGGTGATGTCGTAGGCGGTGATCAGGCCGACGACGACGCCCGCGGTCTCGTCGACCGCGAACGCGCAGCGCACGCCGGTGTGCTTCATGTGCTCGAGCGCGGCGTCGATGGTCGCGCCGAGCGGCACGGTGACGGACGTGCGCTCGCGGAAGTCCGTCATCACCGACAAGGCGGGATCGCCCGGATCCGCGTACCAGGGATCGGTACCGGGCACCGGCAGCCGGGTGTCCGCCAGGGTCTGCAGCGTAAGGGTCGGCATGCGCACCTCTTGGTCTTTGGGGGAAGTCTAGCGCTGCTTCAACGCCGTGCGCGCGCCGCAGGCGGTCGGGCGCGGCCCTGCGCACACAACAGGCGCGCCGCCGCCGCCGCGCCGCTGTTCAGCGCGCCGGCGACCGTGCCGCCCTCCTCGCCCGGATCGCAGGCCTCGCCGGCGAAGTACAGCGTGTCGCGCAGCGGCCGCGCCAGCTCGCCGCGGGCGTCGCCGCCGTCGACGCGCACGTAGCTGTAGGCGCTGCGCGAAAACGGGTCCGCCACCCAGTCGTGCACTTGCACCGAATGCAGCAGCGCGCGCACGTCGACGCGACCTCTCCAGAGCGACTGGAAGGACTCGAGCGCCCGCTCGCGCAGCGCCTGCGGCGAAGAGCCTGCGAGGCGCGCGGCCGCCGGACCGGCGCACCAGGCCACGACGACCGGTGCGCGCACCGGCCGCGCGGTCCAGAACGTCGGGAAGCTCGATTCCAGGGCGTGGAAGAACGTCGCCCGGGCGTAGCGGCCGCGATCGAGCATCTCCCAGAAGGCCTCGCGGAACGTGAGCACGGCCTTGATCACGGGACCGGCACCGAGGCGCGCCAGGGGCCGCAGCAGGCGCCGCGGCAGCGGATCGAACTCGACCCGTCCCGCGGCGTCGGCCGCACCGGCCGCTGCGGGGCCACTCGCCGCGATGCCGCCGGGTGCGATACCGACATCTGCGATGCCGCCGACTGCCCTTTCGCCGACTGCGTCGCCGGCCGCTGCGGACGCAGCATCCGGCCCCAATAGCGCCTGCGCGCGAGGCTCCACTGCAGCACGCCGAGCGGCAGCGTGACGATCGTGCGCCTCCAGCAGCCGCACCGACAGGCCGGCCGCGCCGAGCTGCGCGGCGGCCGCCAGCCCCGCGGCGCCGCCGCCGATGACCAGCACGTCGCTGGCGGCGCGCGCGCCATGCCGCCGCCGTATCGAGCGCTCAGCCATGCGCGGCGCAGGCCGCGTCCGCCGCGGCCGTGCCCTGCTGCTCGGCGATCCGATGCAGGGCTCGCAGGGTCGCGAGCACCGCCGGCATCCGCAGCGCATCGCGGCGGTAGACCAGGATCACCGGCCGCCGCCACGCAAAACCGGGCGCCGCGAGCGCGATCAGCTCGCCCGATTCGAGGTCAGTGCCGATCAGCCCGGTCGGCAGCACGCTCAGGTGACGGCCACGGCGCAGCATGCTGCGGCAGAACTCGACCGAGGTCGTCACCAGCACAGGCCGCGGCGGCGGCAGGCCCGCGGCGTCGAACGGCTCGCGCCAGGCGGCCTCGACGTCGCCGGCGTTCGCGCCCAGCACCCAGGCGGCCGCGGCGAGCTGCGCCACGGTCGGTGCGGCAGCGGCACGCGCCAGCGGATGAGCGGCGCCGGCGATGATGCGGTATTCCTGCAGGGCCAGGGTCTCGAAAGCCAGGGTCGGCTCGATGGCATCGCCGACGGTCTGGATGAAGACCGCGAGATCGAGCTCACCCCGCCCCACCGCAGGCACGAGGCTCGGCTGCAGGCCGTCGACGACGCTGACCGCCACGCCCCGATGCTCGGCCAGCATCAGTTCCGTAGCCGGCGTCACCAGCGATCCGGCGACGGTCACGCTCGCGCCGATCCGCACCTCGCCGCGGGACGTGCTGCCGAGCTGCTGCAGGCGGGCGCGGAATTCGCTCTCCTCGCGCGTCATGCGGCGCGCGGATTCGAGCAGCAGCAGCC
>JADLDF010000092.1 GCA_020846815.1 Gammaproteobacteria bacterium
CCGGCGATGTCGAGGATCAGCGCGACCGAGCCGTCGCCCAGGATGGTCGCGCCGGCGACGCCGTCGACGCGGTGGTAGTTGGTCTCCAGGGTCTTGACGACCACCTGCTGCTGCCCGAGCAGCTCGTCGACGCAGATGCCGACACGCCGGCCGTCGCCCTCGACCACCATCACCAGGCCGGCGTTCTGGCGCGCCCCGCCGCCGCGACCGAACACCTCGCGCAGTCGCAGCACCGGCAGGTATTCGCCGCGGAAGGACAGCACCTCGCCGCGCCCGACCACCGGCTGGATCATCCCCGGACGCAGCTGCAGCGACTCGACGATCGCGGTCAGCGGGACGATGTAGCTCTCGCCGTCGACCGCGATGGTCTGGCCGTCGACGATCGCCAGCGTCAGCGGCAGGTTGATGATGAAACGCGAGCCCTTGCCTTCCTCGCTGCGGATCTCGACCGTGCCGCCGAGCTCCTCGATGTTGCGGCGGACCACGTCCATGCCGACGCCGCGTCCGGAGACTTCGGTCGCCTGGTCGGCGGTCGAGAAGCCGGGCAGGAAGATCAGCTCGTTGACCTGTGCGTCGGTCAGCTCGGCATCGGCCGGCACCAGCCCCTTCGACTTCGCCTTGCCCAGGATCCGGTCGCGCTTGAGCCCGGCGCCGTCTTCGCCGACCTCGACGGTGATGTTGCCGCCGCGGTGGTAAGCGTGCAGGTGCAGCGTGCCGGTCTCGGGCTTGCCGCTGGCGCGCCGCACGTCCGGCATCTCGATTCCGTGGTCGATGCCGTTGCGCACGAGGTGCACCAGTGGATCGCCGATCTTCTCGAGCACGGTCTTGTCGAGCTCGGTCTCGCCGCCGGTCATCTTCAGCTCGACGTTCTTGCCGAGCCGCTGCGACAGGTCGCGGACCATGCGCGGGAAGCGGCTGAAGACGAAGCTGATCGGCACCATGCGCACCCGCATGACGCTCTCCTGCAGCTCGCGCACGCTGCGTTCGAGCTGCGCGAGCCCGGTGCGCAGGCGCTCTCCCTGCGGACCCTGGAAGGCACCACCGAGCTGGCCGAGCATCGACTGCGTGATCACCAGCTCGCCGACGTTGTTCATCAGCTCGTCGATCTTCTCGATGCTGACGCGGATCGAGCTGGAATCGTTGCCGGCACCGGCGGATTTCGCGGCCGGCTCGCTCGCGCGGGACGCAGCCACGGGCGCAGCCGCAGCCACGGGCGCGGGCGCGGGCGCGGGCGCGGCGGGCGTCGACGCAGGATCCGATGGCTCGATCGAGAGTTCGCAGTCGCCTTCCGCCCAGTCGAAGGCCTGGGCGATCGCCTCGCGCGGTGCCTCGGTCTGCAGCTCGAGCGTCCAGCGGATGTAGCAGTTCTCGGGATCCATGTCGCCGAGCGGCAGGATGCCGGAGACGTCGGCGCTCACTGCGAGGTCGCCGAGCTGGGCGAGCTCGCCGAACATGCGCAGCGGGTCGTTGCCGCGTGCCAGCAGTTGCAGGAAGGGCCGGAACTCGATCCGCCACAGCGGCACGATGGCGGCGACGGCGGGCGCGGCGTTCTTCTGCGCGACGACCAGCTCGAGATCGAACTGCAGGTCGGCCACGGCCTGGGCATCGGCGGCCTTGCCGGACTGCTGCGCGCGCAGCATGTCGCGCAGCACGTCGACCGATTTCAGCAGCAGGTCGGAGATCTGCCGCGAGACCTGCATGCGCTGAGCGCGCAGCTCGTCGAGCAGGGTCTCCAGGGTGTGCGTGAACGAGGCGACCTCGTTGAAGCCGAAAGTCGCGGCGCCGCCCTTGATCGAGTGGGCGACGCGGAAGATCGTATTGATGGTCGCCGGTTCGGGCGTGCCGACGTTCAGCTGCAGCAGCGCGTCCTCCATCGAGGTGATGGCCTCGAAGCTCTCCTCGAAAAAGGATTCGTGGAACCGCGTCAGGTCGATCGTCATGGAAATGGCCTCGGGATGACTGCTGCGGCGCACCTGTCTCGCGTGTTCACATGCCCAGATCGGAGAGCAGAGCGTCGACGTCGGTCTGGCCGCTGACGGTCACGCCGTGCGCGACGCCGGGCACCACCGGGCCGAAGCCCCGCGCGGCCCGGGCCGGATCGGTCGAGCCCTCGCCTGCCGCCGACGCAGCCTCCAGGCTGCCGCCGGAGATGCGCACCATGTGGGTCAGCGCCACCTCGAGCTCGTCGACGAGCTTCATCACGCCACGGATGATCTGCCCCGTCAGGTCCTGGTAACCCTGCGCGAGCAGCACCTGCGAGAGCTTCTCGCGCACCTGGCCGAGGCCGCCGCGGGTCTCGTCGAGGTAGGCGCGGACGTCGCTGCGACTCGGCCGCCGCGGGCCATTCCAGGCGTCGAGCAGGTCGCCGGCACGGGTCGCGGCACGGTCGGCGATCGGGCAGGACTGCTCCACTAGATCGAGCGTGGTGTGCGCCGCGTCGTCGGTGAGACGCATCACGTGCTCGAGGCGCGCGCGCGCGTCGGGCACCTCGCGGGTCGCGAGGTCGTCGAGGCGTGAATCGCGACGGAAGCGCTCCAGCGCAGCCTGCAGGCCGCCGGTGATCTGCCGCAGGTCGTGGATCGCATCGCTCTCGCAGCCCTCGCCGAGCCGGCGGGCGAGCGAGTGGAACTGCGCCTCGTCGTCGTCCCGCAGCGCCTCGCCGAGCGCGGTGAGCAGCGCGGCGTACTGCTCGCGCCGCTCCGGAAAGGACGAGGCAGTCATCGCGTTCATGCGGCCGGCGCGGCCCGCGACGCGAGGATCTTGTCGATCTTCTCCTTCAGCGTCGCGGCGGTGAACGGCTTGATCACGTAGCCGTTGACCCCGGCCTGCGCGGCCTCGACGATCTGCTCGCGCTTGGCCTCTGCCGTCAGCATCAGCACCGGCATCGCGGCGAGCGTGGCATCGGCCCGAACCTGCTTCAGCAGATCGAGGCCCGGCATGCCGGGCATGTTCCAGTCGGTGATCAGGAAGTCGAACTTCCCGCTCTTCAGCATCGGCAGGGCCGTGGTGCCGTCGTCGGCCTCGCTGACGTTCTTGTAGCCCAGGTCGTGCAGCAGGTTCTTGATGATCCGGCGCATGGTCGAGAAATCGTCGACGACCAGGAACTTGATGTCCGCACTCATCCTCGCATCACTCCTCTTGGCAGGCGGGCCGGTGCTCGGGGCACGTGCCGGACAGCCGGGCGGCGGCGGCCTGCCGGGTATCGGCAGCCGCGACCGGCGACTTGAGCCGCGGGGCGCCGCGATCCGTCCGATCCAGGCAGTGCGTCATATTCAGAACGAATCCCACTCTTCATCGTTGCCGCCGGCAGCCATCCTCAGCGCCGCGGATCGGGCGGACGCGGTGACCGCACCCGGCTTCGGCGTCGGACGCCGCGCGATCGCAGCGGCCGTCTCCGACCGGGTAGCCGGTATCGTCGGGGCGGCGGCGGGTCGCTCCGTGCCGGCCGTGCGGCGCGGCGATACCGTCCCTAGGTCGAAGAACGCGACCAGCTCCGCCAGCGACCTGGCCTGGCCGGCCAGCGCCTGCGTCGACGA
>JADLDF010000093.1 GCA_020846815.1 Gammaproteobacteria bacterium
CAGCGAGCGCAGCGACGAGGAAGACGACATTGCGGCATGATACGAGCGCGCTGCTGCGCCTCACAAGCAATTGTTTTGATTCGCGAAATGCGTCAACGTCCGTCGCCATTGAGCGACGCGTGCGCAGTCTGCGGCGAGGCGTCGGCGGCCGCGTCGCGAATCAGCTCCGCGCTTGCCGCTGGCGCGACTCCGCAGGCCATCCGGTGCGGCGCTCGCGCCGGCCGCCCATCGCCCGCGGCAGCGGTGGTCCGCGGCTCGCGATGCATCGAGCGCCGCGCGCGTTTCCAGTCGCCGCCGATGGTGTCCCGCGGGCGGCGCGGCGGCCTGCCACACCGTCGCGTGCGAGCGCCATCGCACGCACGTTGTCGGGACTGATCCTCAACGGGAATTCCGGCCTTGAGTTGCCGGCGGCGGCACCCTATAACAGGCACATGTCGTCCGAAGAGAATCCGCGCCGGGATTCTGGAACCGCCGTCGCCGAAGCCACACCGCAGGTCAAGCAGCCGCCGCTGTTCCAGGTCATCCTGCTGAACGACGACTACACGCCGATGGAGTTCGTCGTGGACGTGCTGGAACGCTTCTTCAGCATGAGCCGCACGAACGCCACCCGGGTCATGCTCGAGGTGCACACGAAAGGCAAGGGAGTCTGCGGGGTGTTCACCTACGAGATCGCCGAGACCAAGGTTGCCCAGGTCACCACCTACTCGCGCGACCACCAGCACCCGCTGATGTGCACGCTCGAGCAGGCCTGACCGACCCACACGAAAGGACGCCAACGTGCTGTCGAACGAACTCGAAGCCTGCCTGAACGACGCCTTCCAGATGGCGCGTGAGGGTCGGCATGAATTCCTGACCGTCGAGCACCTGCTGTACTCGATCCTCGAGACCCCGCGGGTGCGCGAGATCCTGCGCGCCTGCGGCGGCGACGTGCCGAAGCTGCGCCAGGAGCTCAAGGAGCACATCGAGCAGACCACTCCACGCCTGAAGGCCGGCGAGGAGCGGGAAGTGCAGCCCACGCTCGGTTTCCAGCGCGTGCTGCAGCGCGCGGTGTTCCACGTCCAGTCGAGCGGCCGCAAGGAAGTCGGCGTCGCCAACGTGCTGGTCGCGATCTTCAGCGAGAAGCAGAGCCACGCCGTCTACCTGCTGGGCCGGCAGGAGGTCGCGCGCCTCGACGTGGTCAACTACATCTCCCACGGCATGTCCAAGGTCGCCGAGGAGAAGTCCGACAAGGACGAGAACGCCGTCGAGGGCGGCGAACGCGACGGCGAGGCGGGCGGGGCGCTCGAGAAGTACGCCACCAACCTCAACCGCCTGGCCCAGGAGGGCAAGATCGACCCGCTGATCGGCCGCCAGGTCGAGGTCGAGCGCACCATCGAGATCCTCTGCCGCCGCCGCAAGAACAACCCGCTCTACGTCGGCGAGGCCGGCGTCGGCAAGACCGCGATCGCCGAAGGGCTCGCGCGCCGCATCGTCGAGGGTCAGGTGCCCGAGGTGCTCTCCGACTGCACGATCTACTCGCTCGACATGGGCGCGCTGATCGCCGGCACCAAGTACCGCGGCGATTTCGAGAAGCGCCTCAAGGGCGTGATCACCGAGCTCAAGAAGCAGCCCGGGGCCATCCTGTTCATCGACGAGATCCACACCGTGATCGGCGCCGGCGCGGCCTCGGGCGGCGTCATGGACGCCTCGAACCTCATCAAGCCCGTGCTGACCAACGGCGAGATCCGCTGCATCGGCTCGACCACCTACCAGGAATACCGCGGCATCTTCGAGAAGGACCATGCGCTGGCGCGCCGCTTCCAGAAGATCGACGTCGTCGAGCCGACGATCCCGGAGACCATCGAGATCCTGAAGGGCCTGCGCAGCCGCTTCGAGGAGCACCACGCCGTCAAGTACACCGACGACTCGCTGAAGGCGGCCGCCGAGCTCTCGGCGCGCCACATCAACGACCGGCACCTGCCGGACAAGGCCATCGACGTCGTCGACGAGGCCGGGGCGCGGCTGCGCCTGAAGCCCGCCGGTGAGCGCGAGACGACCGTCGACACTCACCACATCGAGGAGGTCGTCGCGCGCATGGCGCGGATCCCGCCCAAGACCGTCTCCACGAACGACAAGGAAACGCTGCGCAACCTCGAGCGCAACCTCAAGCTCGTGATCTACGGCCAGGACAGGGCGGTCGAGACGCTGTCCGCTGCGATCAAGATGGCGCGTTCGGGCCTCGGCGACGGCCGCAAGCCGGTCGGCAGCTTCCTGTTCGCCGGTCCCACCGGAGTCGGCAAGACCGAGGTCACGCGGCAGCTCGCGATCGCGCTCGGCATCGAGTTCATCCGCTTCGACATGTCCGAATACATGGAGCGGCACACGGTCTCGCGGCTGATCGGGGCGCCCCCGGGCTACGTCGGCTTCGACCAGGGAGGCCTGCTGACCGAGGCGATCTCCAAGCACCCGCACGCCGTGCTGCTGCTCGACGAGGTCGAGAAGGCCCATCCGGACGTGTTCAACCTGCTGCTGCAGGTCATGGACCACGGCACCTTGACGGACAACAACGGCCGCAAGGCCGATTTCCGCCACGTGATCATCGTCATGACCACAAACGCCGGCGCCGCCGACATGGCGCGCGCGTCCATCGGCTTCACGCAGCAGGACAACGCCAGCGACGGCATGGAAGCCATCAAGCGCCTGTTCTCGCCGGAGTTCCGTAACCGCCTGGACGCGATCATCCAGTTCGCGCCGCTCGGCACCCAGACCATCGAGCGCGTCGTCGACAAGCTGCTGATGGAGGTCGAGACCCAGCTCGAGGCCAAGCGTGTGACGCTGATGCTCGACGATGCGGCACGGCGCTGGGTGGCCGACAAGGGCTACGACCCGAAGATGGGCGCGCGGCCCATGGCGCGGGTCATCCAGGAGCACATCAAGCGGCCGCTCGCCGAGGAGCTTTTGTTCGGCAAGCTCGTCAACGGCGGGCAGGTCAAGGTCGGCGTCGCCGCGGACGGCGGCAGCCTGAAGCTCGACTGCATTCCGGCCGAGGAGCCTGCGGCGCTGACGTCCTAGAAAAATCAAAAATAGATCGGATTTAAATCCGATCTATTTTTGATTTTCTAGCGGCCGCGATAGACGATGCGGCCCTTCGAGAGGTCGTACGGGGTCACTTCGACGGTGACTGTGTCGCCGGTGAGGATGCGGATGTAGTTCTTGCGCATCTTGCCCGAGATGTGTGCGGTGACGACGTGCCCGTTGCGGAGCTTCACGCGAAAGGTCGTGTTGGGCAGAGTCTCGACGACTTCGCCTTCCATCTGGATCGCGTCTTCCTTGGACATCAGGTTCGGGTCATCCGGGCCAAAAAGGA
>JADLDF010000094.1 GCA_020846815.1 Gammaproteobacteria bacterium
AGCGGCTCGCGCAGCGTGAAGCTCAGGTGCTCGCCGGGCAGCTTGCCGCCGGGCGCGGCGGGCAGGGTGCTGCCCTCGATCTTGGTGGGCCAGCCGGCGTAGTAGCGGAAGAACTCCGGCACGACCAAGCCGCAGACATATTGCGCCAGCGGCAGCGGCAGGCCGTTGTCGAGGATCTCGAGCTCGACGAGCTGCTGGAAGTTCTGCTGGATCAGGTCGGCGAGCTTCCAGATGACCTCGCTGCGGCGGTGCGAGGTGAACTTCGCCCAGGGGCCCTCGAACGCGGCGCGCGCGGCGGCGACCGCGGCGTCGATCTCGGTGGCGCCGCCAGCCGCGACCTCGCCGATCTCGGCGCCGCTCGCCGGATCGTGGATCCTGAAGGTCTCGCCGCTCGCCGACGCCACCCAGCGGCCGCCGATGAAATGCCCGTGCCTGCGGGCGAGAAAATCCAGGGTGGGCTGGGACAGCGAATAGGACTGCGGCACGCTCATGGTCGCTCCTCGAAGGATGTGGCCGCATCCTAGTCGCAACCCGCGGGCGCGGCGCCCGTCGGGCCCGGGCGCTGTGCCGGCCGACCGAGCCGCGGCCGGGGGCCTCGCGGGCCGGACCGTTCCCGGCAAGGCGATTGAGCCGGCGCGCCATCGGCCGTTACCCTGCCGACCCATGGTCGATGCAACTGCCGCGCCCGCGGCTCCGCTCCTGCCGCCCGGCGTGGCGGATTTTTCCGCCCATGTCCCGGTGCTGATCGTCGGCGGCGGCGGCTGCGGCCTGACCGCGGCCCTGGCCGCGAGCCAGGCCGGTGCCGAGGTGCTGGTGCTCGAGCGCGATGCCTCGGCGCTCGGCACGACCGCGATGTCCACGGGCCTGATCCCGGGCGCGGACACGCGCCTGCAGCGCGACCAGGGCATCGTCGACTCGCCCGAGCTGTTCGCGGCCGACATCATGAAGAAGACGCGGGGCCGGACCGACGAAGCGATCGCGCTGGCGCTCGCGCGCGAGTCGGGGCGCACCGTCGGGTGGCTCATCGACGACCACCAGGTGCCGCTGTCGCTGGTCGACAGCTTTCTCTATCCCGGCCACAGCGTCATGCGCATGCACGGCTCGCCGAACCGCACGGGCTCCGAGCTCATGGGCGCGCTCGCCGCGGCCTGCGAACGCCGCGGCATCGACATCCTGACCGAAGCGCAGGTCACCGAGCTGTTCGCTGATCCGGCCAGCGGCAGGGTGCGGGGCGCGCGCCTGCGGCGGCCCGACGGCAGCACCGAGGACATCGGCTGCGAGGCGCTGGTGCTCGCCTGCTGCGGCTTCGCCGGCAACGAGGCGATGGTGCGGCAGTACATCCCGGAGATCGAGGGCGCGACCTTCTTCGGCCATCCCGGCAACAAGGGCGATGCGATCCGCTGGGGTCTCGCGCTCGGCGCGGCGGTGCGAGACATCCACTCCTATCAAGGACACGGCGGTCTCGCGGCGGGGCGCGGCATTCCGATCCTCTGGCCGCTGATCATGGAAGGCGGTTTCCAGGTCAACGTGCACGGCCGGCGCTTCTCGAACGAGGCGCGTGGCTATTCGGAGCAGGCCGTCGACGTCGTCGCGCAGCCGGGCCACGTCGCCTGGGACATCTACGACGCGCGCCTGCATGCACTGATGCTGGAATTCGACGACTACCGCGATGCCGTGGAGGCACGCGCGATCCTGACGGCGGGCTCGGTCGCCGAGCTCGCGGTGCTCGCCGGCATCGATGCCGCCGGCCTCGCGCAGACCGTCGCCGAGGTCGAGGGTCTGGTGCACAGCGGCGCACCCGATGCCTGGGGCCGGTGTTTCGGCGGCAAGCCGCCGCTCGCTGTGCCGTACCACGCGGTCAAGGTCACCGGCGCGCTGTTCCATACCCAGGGCGGGCTCGCGGTCGACGCTCAGGGCCGGGTGCTGCGCGAGGACGGCTCGGCGCTGCCGAACCTGTTCGCCGGCGGCGGCGCGGCGCGCGGCATCTCCGGCCCCTCGAGCTGGGGCTACATGGCCGGCAACGGGCTGCTGACCGCGACCACGTTCGGCCGACTCGCGGGCGAGACGGCCGCCCGCCAGGTGACAGGCCAGGGCCAGCGATAGCCCCGGCGAAAAGAGGTGATACCGTTAGGATTCTCGCCGGCTCCGCACAGGGCAGCCGGCCCGACCCGTCGGACGGATCCGGCGGGCGGATGACATGAACAGGTGGGGGGAATACATGGCGACGAACATGCAGACGAATGCGGTCCTCAGCCAGCCGGCTGCGGCGCAGCCGACTTCGCTGCTGGCGGACCCGAACTGGAGGCTGCACGCGGGATGGGGCGTCGGCACGCTCGGTGCGTCCTTCCTGCTGAACAGCTTCGCGGCGCTGCAGGCGGCCTATCTCACGACCGTGCTCGGCATAGCCGCCGCGAGCGCCGCGGCGCTGCTGTTCATCGCCAAGCTCTGGGACATCGTCAGCAACCCGCTGATGGGCTGGATCTCCGACCGCACCCACACGCGCTGGGGCCGGCGCCGTCCGTATCTGCTGCTCGGCGGCGCCGTCGCGGGCGTCGCGATGGTGATCTTCTTCACCTCGGCGCTGACGCCGGTGTCGCAGTCCTCGGTGCTGATCGTGCTGTCGCTGGCGCTGGTCGGCACCGGTTACACGATCTTCAACGTGCCCTACATGGCGATGCCCTCGGAGATGGTCGACGACTATCACGAGCGCACGCGCATGATGTCCTGGCGCGTCGGCTTCATCGGCCTCGGCACGCTGATCGGCGCCTCGGCGCAGAAGGTCGCCGAGATGCTCGGCGAGGGCGCCGTCGGCTACGCGCGCATGGGCGTCGTCTATGGCCTGCTGATCTTCATCTTCATGGCCTGGGCGTTCTTCGGTACGGCCAAAGGGCCGATGCGCACCCGCGACCTGAGAAAGGTGTCGTTCCGCGAGCAGCTGAACACCGCGATCGCGAACAAGCCCTTCATGGCGCTGCTCGGGGTCAAGTTCGTGCAGCTCTTCGGCCTGTTCACCTCGACGGCGATGATCTTCTTCCTGATAAAGTTCGTGCTCGGCAAGGAAAAGCCCGGCGACTGGATGGTGCTGTTCCTGATCGCGAGCACCGTCGCCCAGATGTTGACGATCCCGTTCTGGCGGCGCCTGTCGCAGAAGATCGAGAAGCAGAAGACCTTCGCGCTCGCGGTCGTGATGTTCTCGCTATCGTCGATGACCTGGCTGCTCGCGAGTCCGGACGAGACCGTCTGGTTCTTCTGCTTCCGTGCCGTGCTCAAGGGCTTCGCCGCAGCGGGCCTGATCCTCATGGCGCAGTCGATGCTGCCGGACGTGATCGAGTACGACTACCGCAAGACGGGCCTGCGCCGCGAGGGCGTGTTCTCCGGCTGGTACAGCTTCGTCGAGAAGGTCGCCTCGGCCTTCGCACCTTCGCTGCTGCTGCTCGGCTATGCCTGGTTCGGCTTCCAGTCGAAAGCCCCGGTGCAGACCCAGGAGGCGCTCGACGGCATCCGCTACTGCGCCGCCTTCCTGCCCTCGCTGTATTTCGGCCTGTCGCTGATCCCGCTGGCGTTCTATCGCCTGACGGCCAGGGAGCTGCAGTCGATGCCGCGGCCTGCCTGAGGC
>JADLDF010000095.1 GCA_020846815.1 Gammaproteobacteria bacterium
AACGACCTGCTGATCCATGCCGGGCTGGTGCCGCAATGGTCGGCCGCCGACGCGCTGCGCCTCGCCCGCGAGATCGAGCAGCAGCTGCGCCGCGCGCCCGAAGCGCTGTTCGCGACCATGTACGGCAACCGGCCCGATCGCTGGGACGAGTCGCTGACCGGTCCCGACCGCTGGCGCTTCGTGATCAATGCGCTGACGCGGCTGCGCTTCTGCCGCGCCGACGGCACCATCGATCTGAAGCTCAAGGGAGCGCCGGGAACGCAGCCGCGGGGCTGGCTGCCCTGGTTCGACGTGCCGTCACGCGCCAGCGCGGCGACGCGCGTCGTCTGCGGCCACTGGTCGACGCTCGGCCTGCTGCAGCGACCGGACCTGCTGGCGCTCGACAGCGGCTGCGTCTGGGGCGGTGCGCTGACCGCCGTGTCGCTCGACGACGACCGGCGCTGGCAGCTGGCCTGCCGCAGCCATCAGACGCCGGGCAGCGACTGACCCCAGCTGACGAGGATCCGCGGCGTCGCGCGCTCATAGACCGAGGGCGCGAGCTCCAGGTCCACGGGTCCCGCGGCGCCGGGATTCACCGGCAGCAGCACACGCTGCGCCGCGCGCACCTCGAGCCGGCCGATCGCCCCGGGCAGAACCCGGAACGCCAGCCGCACCGGCCAGCCGTCGGCGGAGCGCGGCGCCATCGCAAAGCCACCCGAGGCCGGGGCCGACGAAAGGTCGACGACCAGGGTGTTGCGCTTCCAGTACTGTGGATAAGCCGTCGCAGCGCCACCGTCGCCGGTCGTGAAGACGAGCTCGTCGACGGCCTGAGGCGCACTGACGGGCTTGGCGCCGAAGGGCCAGAGCGTGCCGAGTCGCGGCAGGCTCGAGCAGCCTGCCAGCAGTGCGAGCAGCGCCGCGGCCGCCAGGGCGCGCGCGGCGCCTGCCGCCGCACGGTCGAACCGAATCATTTGCACCTCCACCCGCAGGGAGCGACCCGCGTACCATACGCCAGACCCGGGACGGAATTCCGTGACATGGCCCCACTCGCAACCCTGAACCTCGAGCGCTGGCTCGAGGAGCACCGGCACCTGCTCAAGCCCCCCGTCGGCAACAAGCGCATCTTTCCCCACGGCGAGTTCATCGTCATGGCCGTCGGCGGCCCGAACTCGCGCAAGGACTACCACGTCGACCCCGCCGAGGAGGTGTTCTACCAGCTCGAGGGCGACATGCTGCTGAAGACCGTGCAGGACGGCCGGATCGTCGATGTGCCGATCCGCCAGGGCGAGATGCTGCTGCTGCCGCCGCGCATCCCGCACTCGCCGCAGCGCGACGCCGGCACGGTCGGCCTGGTCATCGAGCGCGAGCGCCGTCCCGGCGAGCTCGACGGGCTGCAGTGGTATTGCGAGCGCTGCGACCAGCTGCTCTACGAGGAGACCTTCCAGCTCACGGACATCGAGACACAGGTCCCGCCGGTGTTCGCGCGCTTTTTCGGCGACCTCGCGGCGCGCACCTGCAAGCGCTGCGGCACGGTCATGGAGCCGCCGGCGTGAGCGACGCTACTCCGGCGGGCGGCGCGGCGTTTCTGCGGATCGACCTCGCCTCGCCCT
Source organism: Gammaproteobacteria bacterium (assembly GCA_020846815.1). The sequence goes on from JADLDF010000095.1 coordinate 1,590, forward strand.
GATGGACACGCTGAGTTGCGCGCCGGCACTTGCCGCGATGGCGTCGTTGCGGATCGACCTCGCCTCACCCGTGAGCCTCGCGGCACCACTGCGCTTCGACGGCCGCGACCCGCGCCATTTCGACGCGCCCGCACCGCGCCGCTGGCCGCTGGCGCTGCCCGGCTTCAGCGGCGAGGTGCGCCGCGGCGCGAGCTGCAACTGCTCGACCCTCGAGCTGACGCCGCACTGCAACGGCACGCACACCGAGTGCGTCGCCCACCTGGTCGACGAGCCGCTCGATGCCTGCGAGATCGCACCGCGCGGGCCGCTGCTGGCCCTGCTGCTGTCGATCCCGCCGGTATCGGCCGCCGGCAGCGGCGAGGACAGCGATCCCGCGCCGCAGCCCGGCGACCGCCTGCTGACCCGAGTCGCGCTGCGCGCAGCCTGGCCAGAGACATTGCCATTCGCGCCACGCGCGCTGGTGCTGCGCAGCAGTGCGCCGCTCGCGGTGGCGTCTACGACCGCGCTGGCCGCACCGTATCTGTCGCGGCAGCTCGCCGCCGAGCTGGTCGCGCGCGGCATCGAGCACCTGGTCGTCGAGCTGCCGTCGATCGACCGTGGCCAGGACCAGGGCCGGTTGTGCGCGCACCGGATCTTCTTCGGCCTGCCGCCCGGCAGCACGCGGCTCGCCGAGGCACAGCGCGGCGGCTGCACGATCACCGAGCTCGCGGCCATACCCGCCGAGCTGCCCGACGGCCCCTGCGCGCTGCAGCTCGCGCTGCCGCGGATCGCCGGCGACGCAGTTCCCAGCCAGCCGCTGCTCTACCGGCTGGTCGCAGCATGAGCACCGCCGGGCGCAGCCTCCTCGAGCTCGCGCGGGCACGCGATGCGGCCGACCCGTTGCACGCGTTTCGCGACCGCTTCTGCCTGCCGGCCGGTGCCGACGGGCAACCGCTGACCTATCTCTGCGGGCACTCGCTCGGGCTCGCGCCGCGGCGCGCGCGCGAGTACGTCGCGCAGGAGCTGGACGACTGGGCGCGGCTGGGCGTCGTCGGCCACCACGCCGCCGCACGCCCGTGGATGGCCTACGCGGACCATGCACAGGGCGGGCTCGCCGCGCTCACAGGCGCACAGCCGGCCGACGTGGTCGCGATGAACTCGCTGACCGCGAACCTGCATCTGATGCTGGCGGCGTTCTACCGCCCGCTTGGGTCGCGCACACGCATCCTCATCGAAGCCGGGGCCTTCTCCTCCGACCGCCATGCCGTCGCCTCGCAGATCGCCTGGCACGGGCTCGACCCGGCGGCGCAGCTCGTCGAGCTCGAACCCGATGCGCGCAGCGGCGTGTTCGACGAGGCGGCGATCGAGACCGCGATCGCCGATCAGGGCGAGCGCCTGGCGCTGGTCCTCTGGCCCGGCGTGCAGTACCGCACGGGCCAGGCCTTCGACGCGGCGCGCCTCGCGCGCGCCGCGCATGCCGTCGGCGCCCTCGCCGGCTTCGACCATGCGCATGCCATCGGCAACCTGCCGCTGGCGCTCGCCGCCGACGACGCCGACTTCGCAGTCTGGTGCAGCTACAAGTACCTGAATGCCGGGCCCGGCGCGACCGGCGGCTGCTTCGTGCACCCGCGGCACACCCGCGCCGAAGGCGCGCGCGGCCTCGAGGGCTGGTGGGGGCACGAAGCCGCCACGCGCTTCCGCATGGCGCCGCAGTTCGTGCGCGAGCACGGTGCCGCGGGCTTCGCGCTCAGCAACCCGCCGATCCTCTCGACCGCGCCGCTGCTGGCTTCGCTCGAGATCTTCGGCGCAGCAGGCATCTTGGCCCTGCGACGCAAGTCGGTCGAGCTCACGGCCTTCCTCGAGGCGCTGATCCGTGACCGTGCCGGCTCGCGGCTGCACGTGCTGACGCCGCCGGATCCCGCGCGGCGCGGCGCGCAGCTCTCGCTGCAGTTCGCCGGTGGCGGCGCGCACGCGCGCGCCGTGTTCGAGCGCCTCGCCGCCGCGGGCCTGGTCTGCGACCTGCGCGAGCCCGACGTGATGCGCATCGCGCCGGTGCCGCTCTACAACGGCTACGAGGATGCCTGGCAGTTCGCCGCGCAGCTCGACGCGGCGCTGCGTCACGCCGGCTGAGGACTACGGCCCGGCTGAGAACTACGAAAGATGACGTCCCGCGACACGCCCCGCGCCCCGGCCAGCCGCGACGAGACCATCAACGTGGTCGGCGCCGGCCTCGCCGGCTCGCTGCTGGCGCTGCTGCTCGCACGACGCGGCCGCCGCGTGCGCGTGTTCGAGCGGCGCCCCGACCCGCGCCGCGCCACGGCCGAGCGCGGCCGCTCGATCAACCTCGCGTTGGCCGCACGCGGCATCCGCGCGCTCGAAGCCGCGGGCGTCATGTCGGCGGTGCGTCCGCTGCTGATCGAGATGCGCGGACGCAGGGTGCACGACGTCGACGGACGGCAGTCGCTGGTGCCCTATGGTCAGCGGCCGCAGGAAGTCATCCACTCGGTGTCGCGCGGTGCCCTGAACCTCGCCCTGCTCGAAGCGGCCGACGCCTTCGATGGCGTCGAGCTGCGCTTCGACCAGGCCTGTCGCGGCGTCGACCCGGTCGCCGGCACGCTGCAGCTGCGCGACACGGTCAGCGGCGAGGATTACGAGCTGCCGCTCGTGCCGACCATCGCCGCCGACGGCGCCGGCTCGGCGGTGCGTCATGCGCTCGAAGCAGCCGGACGGCTGACGGCGCGCGAGGAACCGCTGGGCCACGACTACAAGGAGCTGACGATCCCGCCGCGCGCCGACGGCGGCTTCGCGCTCGAGCCCCATGCGCTGCACGTCTGGCCGCGCGGCGGCTTCATGCTGATCGCACTGCCGAATCCCGATGCGACCTTCACGACCACGCTGTTCCTGGCGCGCGAAGGCGCCGCGAGCTTTGCGGCGCTGCGCTCCCCGGCCGACGTGACGGCGTTCTTCGCGCGCGAGTTCCCGGATGCCGTGCCGCTGCTCGGCGATCCAGCCGCGCAGTACGCCGCCAACCCTCGGAGCCTGCTCGGCACGGTCTACTGCGACCGCTGGCACGTCGGCGGCCAGGTGCTGCTGCTCGGAGATGCGGCGCATGCGATCGTACCGTTCCACGGCCAGGGCATGAACTGCGCGTTCGAGGACTGCGTCGAGCTCGCGCACCTGGTCGAGTCGGGCCACGGCTGGGAGGAGACGTTCACCGAGTTCCAGCGCCGCCGCCAGCCGAACGCCGACGCGATCGCGCGCATGGCGCTCGAGAACTACGTCGAGATGCGCGACACCGTCCGCGACCCGCGCTTCCTGCGCCAGAAGCAGATCGCGCTGCAGATCGAACGGCGCCATCCGCGCCGCTTCATCCCGCGCTACTCGATGGTCAGCTTCCATCCGGAGATCCCGTATACCGAGGCGCTGCGCCGCGGCGAGGTGCAGCAGCGCATCCTCGATGCGCTCGACGACGGCGGCGAGGCCACCGAGCCGGGACCGATCGATTTCGCGCGCGCCGATGCGCTCGTGACCGCCGAGCTCGAGGAACTGGCGCCCGGCTGAGCCCTTGCGGCACGCCGAGGCAGCGCCTCCTTCCGGAGAGAAACTGTCCGATCGAGGCTGCCGCTCAGCCGGGCTGGCGCCGGCGCAGCTCGACGAAGCTCATGTCGAGCGCGTTGCGCGCATCGCGCGCATGGTGCTCGACGCTGGCCTCGACCCAGTGCCGTGGGTCGAACGGCGGCAGCCTGGTATCGCCTTCGACGGCAGCGTGCACGCGCGTCAGCAGCACGCGCGTGGCCCACGGCAGCGCCATCGCATAGATCTCGGCACCGCCGATGACCATGAGCTCGGGCGCTCCATCCGCAGCGTGCAGCGCCGCCTCCCAGTCGTGTACGACGGTCACCGCACCGGCCTCGTCGGGCACGCGATAGCCGCGCCGGCGCGTCAGCACGATGTTCCGCCGGCCCGGCAAGGCCCGGCCGATCGACTCGAAAGTGCGACGCCCCATGAGCACCGGCTTGCCGAGAGTCTGTGCCTTGAAGCGCCGCAGATCCTCGGGCAGGCGCCAGGGCAGTGCACCGTCGCGGCCGATCACGCCGTTGTCGGCGACCGCGACCACCAGCGTGACCTGCGGCAGATCCTGGCCGCCCGGCATGCCGGAACGTGATGCGGGTCTCGTTTCACTCGTCATAAGTTCAGTATTCGTGAATCCGTCGCACCGACCTGGCTGCGGCACCTCGCACAATCGCCTGCCGGAGCCGCCCCTGCCAAGGATCGCCCACGCGTGAACGTCCCGAGATCGATCGTCTGCCTGCTGCTGATGCTGCTCGCGCTGGTCGCGGCGCCTGCGCCGGCCCAGACGACCGACGTGCCGGTCAGCCGTTCGGCGCGCTTCACGGGAAAGATCAACTTCGTCACCACCGGCGGCTCGCTGCGCACGCAGCCTAACACGGGCAACGCCTGCACCGTCCGCAGCACCGGCACCGCGACGCTCGGCGGCGTGCCCGCGGGCACGACCATCGTCGCGGCCTACCTGTACTGGGCCGGCTCGGCGAGTACGACGAGCGGCGGCTCGACGGTCGTCGATGCCCAGGTCACGCTCAACGGCAGCAGCGTCAGCGCGAACCGCACGTTCATCGGCACCTACACCAGCGACGGCACCGCGTTCCGCTACTTCGGCGCGGTCGCCGACGTCACCTCGCGGGTCACCGGCAACGGCAGCTACAGCTTCGGCGGCCTGACCGTGAACACGGGCACCCCGCACTGCGCCTCGGAAGCCGTGCTCGCGGGCTGGGCTCTGGTCGTGATCTACCAGGGCAATGCGGAGCGGCTGCGCGCGATCAACATTTTCGACGGCCTGCAGTTCTTCCGCGGCAGCGCGCTGGCGCTGACCCCGGATGGCTTCCGCACGCCGCAGAGCAACATCGATGGCCGGATCGCGGTGATCACCTGGGAGGGCGACCCGCAGAACTCGGGCGCGATGAACGGCTTCAGCGAGTCGCTGCGCTTCAATGGTACGGCGATCGACGACGGTCTCGTGCCGGCCGGGAGCTCGCCGACCAACCAGCAGTTCGACGGCACGATCAGCTCGACCGGCAGCACGACCAGCTACGGCGTCGACGTCGACCAGTACAACGTGACCTCGCTGCTCGGACCGGGACAGGAATCGGCGACCACGGTGTACTCGGCCGGCGCCGATCTGGTGCTGCTCGCCGCGCAGATCGTCAGCGTCACGAGCGAGCCGAAGGTGGACCTCTCGATCACCAAGACCGCGACCGCGCCGTTCTACGTCGGCCAGACCGGCCGCTACACCCTGCGCGTGCGCAACGGGTCGGGGCTCAACATCGAGCGCGACGACAATCCGCTCGTGGTCACGGACGTGCTGCCGCCGGGCCTCGCCTTCGTATCCGCGACCGGCAGCGGCTGGAGCTGCAGCGCGAGCGGCCAGACCGTGACCTGTACTCGAGCGCCGCCGCTGAACCCCGGCCAGTCGGCCCCGGACCTGACCTTGAACGTCGCGGTGACGATGCCGGCCGCGCCCTCCGTGACCAACACGGCCAGCGTGACCAGCAGCAGCATCGAGGACGATCCCGCGGACAATGCATCGACCGTCACGACCGCGGTGATCGCGCCGGCGCTGCGCGCCGCCAAGCTGTCGGAAGTGATTTCGGATCCGTTCAACGGCGCCACCCTGCCGAAACGCATCCCCGGCGCCTTCGTGCGCTATGCCGTCACGGTCACGAACACCGGCACCGGCACCGTCGACAATGCCAGCCTCGTGCTCACCGATCCGGTGCCCGCCGGTACGGCGCTCTACGTCGCGAGCGGCTCCGGCCCGCCCGTGGAGTTCATCGACGGCACGACGCCGAGCGGCCTTACGTTCAGCCTGCCGGCGAACGTGCGCTATTCGAACCAGCCGGGCGGCGGCCCGCCCTACGACTACGTGCCGGTGCCGGATGCGAACGGCGTGGACGTGAACGTCACCGGGCTGCGGGTTGCACCGGGCGGCGTCATGGCGGCCGCCGGACCCGGTGGCACTCCGTCGTTCACGGTGCGGTTCCGCGTGCGGATCCGCTGAGGCTCAGGCGCGGCGCCGTCCGCCGCTGCGCGAGCCGGTGCGGGCGGTGCGCGGGCTGGCTGACTTGCGCTTGCCCGCAGTGCCACGCGCGGTCTTGCCGGCGGCCTCGCGGGTGTTCTTTCGGGTGTTCCTGCGAGTGCTCTTGCCAGCCGGCTTGTCGGCGGTCCGCCGGGCGCCCTGCTTCGCGGCCTGCTGCGTCGGCTTGGCGCGCGCCTCGGGCCGCTCGGGCGGCCAGAGCATCGTGCCGCGGCACTTGGGCGAGCCGCAGCGGCAGGCGAAGATTTCGTCGACGTTCTCGGGGTCGTCGGGCTCGCGGCCGATCTCGTAGTCGTAGCCGAGCTCCTCGCCCGGCTGGATGGTGCGCGCCGCCTCGATCCACACGCGGCCCTTCTCGATGACCGACTCGCAGTTGCCGTCGCAGGAGTGGTTGATGAAGCGCGCGTCGTTGCCGCCGACGCCGGCGTCGATCACGGTCTTCTTGTCGACGATGAACAGGAAGGTGTGGTTGTCGTTCGGATCGCTGTCCTCGTAGCGCTCGTCGGCCGCCTGGTGCGAGAGCCGCTCGCCGAGGTACTCGATGATGCGCGTGCCCTTGCGGATCCTGCGCGCGGCGAACACGCCGCGGCCGTGGATGCGGGAATTGCGGACTTTGATCAGGGGTTGCTTCGAGACGCTCGACGACATCGTGGGTTATCTCCGTGGGACCAAACTGAGGTTGGGGCTGGGGCCGAGGCCGGGAGCGACGCGCGATCCGCGTGCCGTTCAGACCGCCACGGGCGCGCGGATCGCGCCGTGGCTCTGGTAGTTGTGGAACTCGAAATCCTCGAACACGTAGTCGAACAGCGTCGGCGGACGCCGGTGGATCACGAGCTCGGGCAATGGATGGGGCTCGCGCGCGAGCTGCAGGTCCGCCTGCTCGAGATGGTTGAGGTAGAGGTGGCAGTCGCCGCCGGTCCAGACGAAGTCGCCGACGCCGAGATCGCACTGCTGCGCCAGCATGTGCGTCAGCAGCGCGTAGGAGGCGATGTTGAACGGCACGCCGAGGAAGACGTCGGCGCTGCGCTGATAGAGCTGGCAGGACAGCCGGCCGTCGGCGACGAAGAACTGGAACAGCGCGTGGCAGGGCATCAGCGCCATCTGCTCGAGCTCGCCGACGTTCCAGGCCGAGACCATGATGCGGCGCGAATCGGGACTCTCGCGCAGCTGGCGCAGCACCTCGGCGAGCTGGTCGATCTTGCGGCCGTCCGCGGCGCCCCAAGCGCGCCACTGGCGGCCGTAGACGGGGCCGAGCTCGCCGTTCTCGTCGGCCCACTCGTCCCAGATCGTGACGCCGTGCTCGCGCAGGTAGCGCGTGTTGGTGTCGCCGCGCAGGAACCAGAGCAGCTCATGGACCACGGACTTCTGGTGGATCTTCTTGGTCGTGACCAGCGGGAAACCTGCCGCCAGCGGGAAGCGCATCTGGTGGCCGAAGATCGCCAGCGTGCCCGTGCCGGTGCGGTCGGCCTTGCGCACGCCGTGATGACGCACCTCGCGCAGCAGGTCGAGGTAGGCCTTCATCGTGCGCCCATGCCCATGCTGGTGCGGCCGGCCTTGCAAAGACCCCGGTGATGCATTTCGCGCAGCAGGTCGGGATAGACCTTCATCGCACACCCGCTCCGGCCGCGCGACCGACGGCCTCGCCCGCCCCGGCGGCGACGTAGTTACCCGAGGGCTCGTTGCGGCGGTAGGCGATCGCCAGCATCGCGAGGCCGCCGAACAGCATGGGCGAGGTCAGCACCATGCCCAGGGTCAGCCAGCCGCCGGCGAGATAGCCGATGTGCGCATCCGGGACGCGCCAGAACTCCACCAGGATGCGCGCCGCGCCGTAGATCGCCAGGAACAGCCCGGAGGGCGCGAGCCGCGGCCGCGGCCGCAACGTGAACCACCACATCACCGCGAACATCAGCAGGCCCTCGAGCGTCGCCTCGTAGAGCTGGGTGGCGTGCCGCACCTCGCCGTCGACCCGGAAGCCCCAGGCCACGTCGGTGGGCTTGCCCCAGAGCTCCGAGTTGATGAAGTTGGCGACGCGCACCGCGAAGATGCCGATGCCGGGGATCGGCGCGATGAAATCGAACACGTCGGCGATGCGCCGCCCGCGCCGCACCGCGAAGATCGCGACCGCGACCAGCACGCCGATCAGGCCGCCGTGGAAGGACATGCCGCCGTCCCAGATCTTGATCGGGTACAGGAGGTCCGCGGCCCAGTACTGCAGCCCGTAGAACAGCACGTAGCCGATGCGCCCGCCGAGGATCACGCCGAGCATGCCGAAGAAGATCACGTCGTCGACGTCGATGGCTTTCCAGCTCGACTCCGGCCGTTCGGCGCGGCGCCGCCCGAGCCACCAGGCCGCGGCGAAACCCACGAGGTACATGATCCCGTACCAGTGCACCTTGACGGGCCCGATGGCGATGGCGATGGGGTCGAAACCGGGGTACTGGATCATCGTGGGATTCTAAACGGTCGGGCCGCGCCGGCGGTGGCTCAGTCGCGCGTGACCCGGCAGAAGAAAGCCTTCAGGTAGCGCGTCTCGGGAATGGCCGGGTGCACCGGGTGGTCGGGGGACTGGCCGCCGGCCTGCAGCAACTGGACGAAGCGGTCGACGTGGCGGGCCGAGGCCTGGATCGCACCGAGCAGGTCGTCGGCACCGAGGTGCCAGGAACACGAGCAGGACACCAGCAGCGCGTCGCGCTCGAGCAGCCGCAGCGCGAGCTGGTTGAGCTTGCGATAGGCCGCGAGGCCCTGCGGGAACTCCTTGCGGCGCTTGATGAAGGCCGGCGGATCGACGATCACCGCATCGTAGCGCGCGCCCGCGGCGGCGAGCGCCGCTAGCACCTCGAAGGCGTCGCCGCGGCGCAGCTCGACCTCGAAGCCGTTGCGGCGGGCATTGGCGGCGGCATGGTCGAGCGCGGCCTGCGAGCTGTCGACGCAGGTGGCCGTGGCAGCGCCCGCACCCAGCGCCGTGACCGCCCAGGCCCCGGCGTAGCTGCAGACGTCGAGCACGCGCGCACCGCGCGCCAGGAAGCGCGGCAGCGCGGCGCGGTTGGCTACCTGGTCGTAGAACCAGCCGGTCTTCTGCCCGGCCGCGAGCGACGCCGCATAGTGCAGCGGCCGACCGTCGGCGAGCGTCTCGACGACCTCGATCTCGGCCGGCGCCTCGCCCCAGCGGACCTCGAAGCGCGGCTCGAGACCTTCGAGCGAGCGAGCGCCGGAATCGTTCTTCCAGACAAACACCCGCGGATCGAGCACCTCGCGCACCGCCTGCTCGACCAGCGGCGCGAGGCGCTGCATGCCGAGGGTCGCGATCTGGCCGACGACGACGTCGCCGAAGCGGTCGAGCACCAGCCCCGGCAGGCCGTCGGATTCACCGTAGACCCAGCGCCAGTACGGCCGTGGATGGATCCGCTCGCGCAGCGCCCGCGCACGCTGCAGCCGCTGCACGAGCAGCCGGCCATCGACCGGCTGCGCGGCCATGCGCGAGACGATGCGCGCGGTGATCAACGTGGCCGGGTTCACATAGCCATGGCCGACGAACTGGCCGCGGCCATCGAGCACCTGCACGAGACTGCCGGGCTCGAAGCCGCTGAGCGGCGTCGCCGCAGTGTCGACCTCGTTGCTGAACACCCAGAGATGGCCCGCGCGCAGCCGACGGTCCTCGCCGTGCTTGAGCTTCAGGGTCGGCAGCGACACTTCGGGCGCGACGGTGGACAAAGGGACACCGGAGGATGGGCTATAGTGGGGCTGCGCATTCTACTCGAACGGAAGCGGGTGCCAGTGTCAGTGCCGAACCGGCTCGCGGGCGAGACCAGCCCCTATCTCCTGCAGCACGCCACGAACCCCGTGGACTGGTATCCCTGGGGCGCGGAGGCACTCGAGCGCGCGCGCGCAACGGCCAAGCCGATCCTGCTCTCGATCGGCTACTCCGCCTGCCACTGGTGCCACGTCATGGCGCACGAGTCCTTCGAGGACGAGGCAACTGCGGCGCTGATGAACGAGCTGTTCGTCAACGTGAAGGTGGACCGCGAGGAGCGGCCCGACCTCGACCGCATCTACCAGCTCGCACACCAGCTGCTGACCCAGCGCAGCGGCGGCTGGCCGTTGACCATGTTCCTGACCCCCGGCGACCAGCTGCCGTTCTTCGGCGGCACCTATTTCCCGAAAGAAGCGCGTCACGGCCTGCCGGCATTCCGCGAGATCCTGCGGCGCGTGGCGCAGTACCACCGCGAGCGCGGTGCCGAGATCGGCGAGCAGAACGCGGCACTCGGCCAGGCGCTCGCCGACATCGCGCCGCCGCCCGCCGATCGCGGCCAGCGGCTCGACGAGCAGCCGCTGCGGCAGGCACGCCGCCAGCTCGAAGCGAGCTTCGACCGCGACTTCGGCGGCTTCGGCGGCGCGCCCAAGTTCCCATCGGCGCCGACCCTCGAGCGGCTGCTGCGCGACTGGCACGCGACCGCCGGCGACGCCGAGCCCGACCTGCAGGCGCTCTACATGGCGACGCTGACGCTGACGCGCATGGCCGAGGGCGGTCTCTACGACCAGCTCGGCGGCGGCTTCTGCCGCTATTCGGTCGACGCCTGGTGGATGATCCCGCACTTCGAGAAGATGCTGTACGACAACGGCTCGCTGCTCGCGGTCTATGCGCAGGCCGCGGTCGCGACCGGCGAGCCGCTGTTCGCGAAGGTGGCCGGCGAGACCGCCGACTGGATGATCCGCGACCTGCAGCTCCCCGACGGCGGCTTCGCCTCGAGCTTCGACGCCGACTCCGAAGGCCACGAGGGCCGCTTCTATGTCTGGCAGCGCGACGAGATCCGCGCGGCGCTGCCCGCAGACGACCATGCCGTGTTCGCCGCGCGCTTCGGCCTCGACCGCGAGCCGAACTTCGAGTCGCAGGCCTGGCACCTGCATGCCTTTCGTTCGATCGACGAGGCCGCGGCGCAGGCCGGCCTCGATCCCGCCGACGCGGCGCGCCGCCTCGACGCCGCGCGCAGAGTCCTGCTGCGCCGACGGGGCACACGCCCCTGGCCCGCCCGCGACGACAAGGTGCTGACGAGCTGGAACGCTCTCGCGATCCGCGGCCTCGCCCGCGCCGCACGCGCGCTCGGCCGGCCCGATCTGGCCGAGGCCGCGACCCGCGCGCTCGACTTCGTCCGCTCCGAGCTGTGGCAGGGCGGCCGGCTGCTCGCGACCGCGCGCGACGGCCGCGCACAGCTCCCCGCCTATCTCGACGACTACGCCTTCATGGCCGACGCCGTGCTCGAGCTCGCGCAGGCCCGCTGGCGCGATGGCGAGATCGAGTTCGCTGGCGAGCTCATGGACGCGCTGCTCGCGCATTTCGAGGATCGCGACGGCGGCGGCTTTTTCTTCACCGCCGACGACCACGAGACGCTGTTCCATCGCAGCAAGGGCTTCGGCGACGAGGCCACGCCCTCCGGCAACGGCGTCGCCGCATTCGTGCTGCAACGGCTCGGCTGGCTGCTCGGCGAGCCGCACTGGCTCGGAGCCGCCGAGCGCACGCTGCAGGCCGCGTGGCCGGCGCTCGCAAAGTGGCCGCATGCGCACACCACGATGCTCACGGCACTCGAGGAGTATCTGCATCCGCCTCAGACCGTGATCCTGCGCGGCGAGGCCGCGTCGATCGCGCACTGGCGCGCTGAGCTCGACCGGCTGTACGCGCCGCGGCGCATGCTGCTGGCGATTCCGGCGGATGCCCAGAGGCTGCCCGCTGCGCTCGCCGCCAAGACGGCGCCCACCTGGCACGGCATTCCCGCGCTCGCCTACCTCTGCGAAGGCAGCAGCTGCTCGGCGGCGATCGACTCGCTGCCCGAGCTGGTGCAGCGGCTGCGGTTGCAGCTCGACGAACCCGCGGGTGGAGCGACCTGACGCGTCGCCTTCCCGGCCGACGATAGCCACGGTGGAGGACCCATGCCCAACGTCCACGACTTCAGCGCCCGCAGCATCGACGGCCAGGAACGCTCGCTGGCCGACTTCGCGGGCAAGGTCCTGCTGATCGTCAACGTCGCCAGCAAATGCGGCTTCACGCCGCAGTACACCGGCCTCGAGGCGCTGCACCGCAAGCTCGGGGACCGCGGCTTCGCGGTGCTCGGCTTTCCCTGCGACCAGTTCGGCCACCAGGAGCCGGGCAACGAGGTCGAAATCCGCGACTTCTGCAAGCTGACCTACGACGTCAGCTTCCCGATGTTCGCCAAGATCGAGGTCAACGGCGACGGCGCCCACCCGCTGTACCGGCACCTGAAGTCCCAGGCGAAAGGCATTCTCGGCACCGAGGCGATCAAGTGGAACTTCACCAAGTTCCTGGTCGACCGCGATGGCAAGGTGCTGCGCCGCTATGCGCCGAACGACACGCCCGAGAGCCTCGAGAAGAACGTCGCCGCGACGCTCGAATAAAGGCGGGTCAGCGAGGACTCGTTGGAGGCGCGACTACCGCTACTTCTTCGCTGTTTCAATGCGCTTGCGGATGCGCTGCATGGCAATCTCGAGCGGTTGCATGTCTTTCTGGAATGTGGTCCACATGGAGTTCAGGACTCTTGCCCATCAGAAGACGCGTTCCGCTTCGGCCAGTACCCGATCTCGAATGGCAGGGTCCAGACCTTCGCGCATCACGACGTCGACACGGTGACCCAGGCGCTGTTCGAGCAGATCCTTGAGCGAGAGCAGATCGATCAGACTGAAAGCGCTGCCTGCCTTGACGTCGATCAGAAGATCGATATCGCTTCCAGCATGTGCTTCGTCACGGACCAGTGATCCGAACAGCGAGATCGATTTGATCCCGCGCTCACGAAGCACTTTCTTGAGTGCGAGAATTCTTGCAAGAACATCGGCGCTGGCAGGCGTTGCAGGTTGCGGAGATCTGGCAGACGCAGCATCTCGTGTCAAGAGCAGCAACGAAGCAAGCCGCGCGCCGTGCATAGTCTCTCAAAGCATGCGCTTGCGGCGCACACCTGGCCGCTGAGAGAAGCGCACCGTGGCATCGAGCACCTCGACCTCGATCTCGACGCCGCGGCCGCCGTAGATCTCCTGTTTGAGCCAGGCGGCCTCTTCGACCGCCGCGTCGCGCCCGACGGCCACGATGTGCCAGCAGCGCCGGGGCGCGTCCCAGCGGTAGCCGCGGGCGCGCAGCGCGTCCTTGGTCTCGAACGACGAGTTCGTCGCCCAGAGCCGCAGGCGCGATTCGGCTGCGCTGCGCAGCAGCGCGCCGAGCCCAGTGCCGCCGCTGACGGGCAGCGGCCGCGACAGCACTTCGAGCAGTGCGCGGCAGTCGATTTCACTGCGATGGCCTTCAAAGAAGAAGCCTTGCTGGATCGCGAGGTACTGCAGCTTCGCGCCGGAATACCCTTCGGCCTCCCAGGCGACGTCGGCGACGGAGCAGGCCCAGCGCCGCGTCTCGAACTGCGGCATGCGTCGCTCGAGCAGCGGCCGGTCGAAGCCGGCGTTGTGGGCGATCACCCACTGCACGCCCTCGAGCATCGCGGCGACCCGCGCATCGTCGAGCCGCTGTCCCGCGACCATCCCATCGGTGATGCCGTGGACCGCGGTCGATTCGGGCGGGATCGGCCGGCCGGGATCCTCGAGACCGTCGTAGACGTCGACGATGCGCAGCACCGTACCGCTCGCGGCGTCGTATTCGAAGACGAGCACTGCGAGCTCGATCACCGCGTCCTGGGTCAGGTCGGTGCCGGTGGTCTCGGTGTCGATGATCGCGGCGCGCTCGACCTGCGCGCCGGCAGCCGGTGACGCATAGACGTCGTGCGGCAGGAAGCGCCGCAGCACACGATAGTCGGGCGAGGCTTCGAGCAGAGCCGCTGCCTGCGCCAAGGACACAGCCGATTGGGGGGCAAGGGGCGGCTCGGCAGTCGAGGTCGCTGACCCGGAGGATGTGTCGACACCATCACGTTCCGGCGCCGGTGGCTCGCCCGCCGTAGTGGCCTGTCGCGACGGCGTGGCGGGCGGTCGAGAGTCCGCCGGCGCATCGAGGCCCTGCAGGCCGAGCTGGCGCGGATCCTGCGGCTTCATCGCGGCCGCTCGCCGATTCGGGCCACGAGGCTGCGGTCGATCTCGGTCACGCGGCGCGCGCCGGCCAGGGCCATCGCCACGTCGAACTCGTGCCGCAGCAGCGACAGCACGCGCCGCACGCCGGCCTCGCCGCCCACCGTCAGCCCCCAGAGCACCGGCCGGCCGACCAGCACCGCGCGCGCGCCGAGCGCCAGTGCACGCAACACGTCGATGCCACGGCGGATGCCGCCGTCGACCAGCACCGGCGCCCGGCCGGCCACCGCCTCGACGACCGGGCCGAGCACGTCGGCCGTCGCGGGCGCGGCGTCGAGCTGGCGTCCGCCGTGGTTCGAGACGATCACGCCGCGCGCGCCATGATCGAGCGCAGCGACGGCGTCGTCGGGCCGCACGACGCCCTTCACCAGCACCGGCAGGCGCGTCTGCGCCGCGATCCACTCGAGGTCGCGGAACGACAGCGAAGGATCGAACATCCGGTTGACGTAGCCCATGAAGCCGCCATCGGCGAGGTCGGGCCTGGCAAAGCGCGGGCCCTGCGGCAGCAGATTGCTCATCGGCAGGTGCGGCGGATACGCGAACTGGTTGCGCAAATCCCGCTCGCGCTGGCCACCGACTGCTGCGTCGACCGTGACGGCGATCGCGCCGCAGCCCGCCGCCTCGGCGCGTGCGATCAGCTCGCGGGTGATGCCGCGGTCCTTGTAGACGTAGAGCTGGAACCAGAGCCCGCGCCGCGCCGCGCGCGCCACGTCCTCCATCGGAGTGTTCGACAGCGTCGAGAGCACCATCGCCGTGCCCATCGCGGTCGCGGCGCGCGCGGTCGCGAGCTCACCGTCCGCGTGGGCCATCCGGTGGTAGGCGGTCGGGGCGATCATCACCGGCCAGTCGATGCGCCCGCCGGGCATCTCGGTAGAGAGATCCCGCTCGGCGACGTCGCGCAGCACGCGGTAGTGCAGCTGCC
The DNA here is from genome assembly GCA_020846815.1 of Gammaproteobacteria bacterium. The sequence goes on from JADLDF010000095.1 coordinate 16,667, forward strand.
AGCGGTCCCAGGCCGCGCGGTTTTCGCGCAGCGCCAGTTCATCGTTGGCGCCGCCGCGGTAATAGTCGCGGATGCCGGCCGCGAGACGCGGCAGGGCTGCGGCCTCGAAGTCTGCAAGATTGATCAGCTCGTCCATCGATCCATTCGCCTCGTCGCTGCTGCTGCCGCCGTTGCCGCCTGCGGCCTCGTGCGCGCTGCTACCCCGCCAGGCCGGCACGCACGGCCCGCGCGAGCGGCGCGAGCACCGCGGCGTCGAAGGCCGGCGCCGCAGACCAGTCGTAGGCCCAGGGATGCGCGGTACGAAGTTGCGGTGCCTCGTCAGGGTAGCGCGGCACGAGGTGCGCATGCAGCGCCGGCTCGACATTGCCGAACATCGCATAGTTGATCCGGATCGCTCCGGTCGCGGCGAGCAGCGCGTCGCCGAGGCGCGCCAGATCGGTGAGGAACTGTGCGCGGTGCGCCGCCGACATCGCGTTCAGGTGCGGCACCACCGGGTCGGGCAGCAGCAGTGCATAGCCGCGCAGGAACTGCTGACGGCCGAACATGGCCCAGCCCGACGGCAGGCGCTCGATGACCGCCGGGTCGCCGGCGCGTGCGGCTTCGACCAGCCGATGGATCGCTGTGATTGCCGGCGCGGCAGCGGCGCTGCCGGTGGCGACGGCACCCTGGGCCGGGCTCGACGACGGCGTGCTCATGCGCCCACACCCACCGGGCTGCGGAAGATGAAATACACGGCGCCGAGGATACAGAGCGCCGCCCAGAGGTAGTCGAGTTTCAGCGGCTCGCGCATGTAGAGCAGCACGAACGGCACGAACACGGTCAGCGTGATCGCCTCCTGCATGATCTTCAGCTGCG
>JADLDF010000096.1 GCA_020846815.1 Gammaproteobacteria bacterium
TCGGCGCGCTCGCGCAGCGCCGCGAACAGCTCCATCTCGAGCTGCCAGGCGAGCTTCACCGTCCAGGTCCAGCGCGCCGTCTGCACGAGCCAGGCATCGGCCTTGCGACCCTGGTCGGCAATGCCCTTCACGGCGGCGATCCTGCGCTCGCAGGCGTTCATCGGCTTCACCAGCGCATCGCCGGCGGCGACGTCCTCGGGCAGCCGCAGCGAGACGCGCAGCACGTCCTCGTTGCGGCCGCGGAACAGCGCGAGCGCGCGATGTGGCGCCACCTTGGCATACGGCTCCGAATACGCGAAGTAGTCGCGGAACTTCGCACCCGCGTCTTCCTTGCCCTCGGCGACCGCGGACACGACCAAGCCGTGCTCTTCGAGGTGCGCGCGCAGCGCACCGACCAGCTCCGCGTCCTCCGCGAAGCGCTCGATCAGGATCTGGCGCGCGCCATCGAGCGCAGCCCGGGTGTCGGGCACGCCCGGGTTGCTGCCGCTTTCGGTCTCGAAGGCCGCGCGCAGATACTTCGCCGCCTCGAGCTCGGGATCGAGCTGCGGGTCGGCGAGCAGTGCGTCGGCGAGTGCATCCAGGCCGGCCTCGATCGCGACCTGCGCCTTGGAGCGCCGTTTCGGCTTGTACGGCGCATACAGATCCTCCAGCCGCTGCTTGGTCTCGGCCGCCTGGAGGCCGGCCTCGAGCTCGGGCGTGAGCTTGCCCTGCGAGCGCACGCTTTCGAGGATCGCCGCGCGCCGCTCCTCGAGCTCGCGCAGATAGCCGAGACGCTCTTCGAGCCGCCGCAGCTGCACGTCGTCGAGCCCGCCAGTGGCTTCTTTGCGGTAGCGCGCGATGAACGGCACGGTCGCGCCCTCGTCGAGCAGCGCCACGGCGGCGGCGACCTGTACGGGCTTCGCGTCGAGCTCGGCGGCCAGACGTTCGCCGATGGAGGGCAGGGCGGTCGTGGTGACGGGGTTGGGCGACGTCGCGTGCATGTCCAGAGCCGGTGCTCGAAAGGGGCCGCGACTATGCGCGACGACACACCGAGCGACAAGACTTGCGCGCAGCGCTCGCGGCGTGCAGGGACGATGCCTGTCGGCGCGCGCCGACTGCACGTGCCCCGACGGCGCAGTAAAACCCTTGCATCACGGCGAGGAGCGATGCCATGCGTCCGTCGATCTGGAAGAAATATGGCTTCGGCTGGGTGACCGGCATGCTGTTCCTGATCACGCTGGCCGGCCATTGGCTGACCGGATGGTTCGTCTACGTCGATGAGCAGCAGGCCCACCGCCAACCCGTCGAGATCCGCGGCTTCGCGCTGCAGATGTCGCGCGACACACTCGAGAACTGGCAGTCCGAGTTCCTGCAGCTCGTCTGGCAGGTCGCGGGCCTCACCTATCTGCTGTACGTCGGCTCGCCCCAGTCGAAGGAAGAAGATGACCGGCTCGAAGACAAGCTCGATGCGATCCTGCGCAGCGTCGATCCGGCAAATGCCGAGCGGCTGATCCGCACGCTCGACGAAAAATATCCCGGGCGCTACACCGGGGGCATCTGAGCCATGCGCCCCGCGCCCCGCAGTGCCGCGCCTTTCGTACCGCCGCAGGACGACCTCGACGCGCTGCGCGCCGCGGCGGCGGTCTGCAAGGGCTGCGACCTCTACCTGCGCGGCACGCAGACGGTCTTCGGTCAGGGGCCTGCCGGTGCCCGCCTGCTGCTGATCGGCGAACAGCCGGGCGACCAGGAGGATCTCGCCGGCCGGCCGTTCATCGGACCGGCCGGTCAGCTGCTCGACGAAGCACTGGCGCGTGCCGGCATCGCGCGGCGCGAGGTCTACGTGACCAACGCCGTCAAGCACTTCAAATGGGAGCCGCGCGGCCCGCGCCGGCTGCACAAGGCGCCGTCGGCCGGCGAGATCGCCGCCTGCCGGCCATGGTTCGAGGCCGAGGTGCGCGCGACGCGGCCGCGCGCGCTGGTCTGCCTCGGCGTGACCGCAGCGCGCGCCGTGTTCGCGCGCAGCGTGCGCCTGGGAGAGGTGCGCGGCGGTCCGCACGAGTCGCCGCTCGGGGTGCCGACTTTCGCGACCATCCATCCGGCCGCGATCCTGCGCGTGCCCGAGCGGTCGATGCAGGACGCCGAGTTCGCGCGGCTGGTCGACGATCTGCGCGCTGCGGCGCTCGCCGGCGGACGCGACGACTGAACACCGGACCGCGCCACGCAGCGCCGCAGGCCGCGATCGCGAACACGACCGCAATCGCAGCCACAGGCATGACCGCAGCACCGCAGCAGAAATGCCGCGCGTAGCCGCAGCTCCAGGACCACGACACTGCCGCAACCGCGGCGTCACGCGTGCCGCAACGGCGGCGCCGAAACCGGAGCGCTGCAACTATGGCGTCATGGTCGCGGCGCCAGAGCTCCAGCGCCGCGATCCATGGTTCCGCTCAGCCCGGCCGGCGCGTGCCTCGCATGTCGGAGGAGCCCATGAAGGCCGAGACGCTGCCGCTCAGCGTGTCGCCGTCGACGGCCACTTCGCCCTTCATGTTCATCCTGAAAGGCTCGGTGAGGCGCATCTTCCAGCTGAAGACGCGGCCGTCGAACTGCCCCTCGCTGATCTCGATCGTCTCGAGATCGGTGACCGAGGTGCCGGTCACCGTCTCGCCGTCGCACTTCAGCGTCATCACCGATTTCTGATCGCCCATCGGCGTGCTGCTGACGCAGTCCCAGACTCCATCGATCGTCGCCATGATCCTCGGCTCCTCAGCCTTCGGCCTGCTCGACCTGACGGGCGTCGCGGCTCTTGATCAGCGGCACCGGCTCGATCGGCCAGTTGCCTTCCTTGCGACGGCGCGGGGAGGGGATCGCGAACGCCGTGGCCTTGTTGTTGCGGCGCTGGAACTCCTCCCAGTCGATCCGCCAGCCCATGTTGTCGAACTTCGCGAGCCACTGGCGGTAGGCGACCACGGCCTTGTCGGCCGGCA
>JADLDF010000097.1 GCA_020846815.1 Gammaproteobacteria bacterium
AGTCGACCCAGAAGCGGTCCTTGGAGATGTCGAGCACCTCGGGATAGACCTTGGCGTATGGGCCGCCCTTCTCCATGTAGTAGCCGCCGGTGCGCATGTAGTTGAGGCTGGAGGTCACGCCGCCCTGTGCCGCGGCGAGGCTCTCGGAATAGGCATCTTCGGCCAGCGGGCCGTAGATGCCGCAGTGCATGTGCGGATCGACGCCGCCCGGGAAAGCGAGCTGGTTCCTGCCGTCGAGCACCTCGGCAGCCTCGGCAGCCTTCAGGCCCTTGCCGACCTTGGCGATCTTGCCGCTCTTGACCGCGATGTCCATTTTCTCGACCGTGGTCTTCTTCGGGCGCACGACCCGCACGTTCTTGATCAGCAGATCGTATTTCTTCGCAGACTCAGCCATGACATAAACCCCTGGATGAAGACCCTTGGATGGAGCCGGAGCCCGGCACTCAGCCGAGCAGGAACAACGACAACGGCGGCCACGCGGCCACGACGGCCAGGCCGGCCATCATGATTGCGATGAACGGCAGCACGGCCTTGCAGACGAACCAGAAATTCTCCCGGAAAGCGGTCATCGCGACGATGAGGTTGAGACCCATTGGCGGCGTGAGATAGCCGATCTCCAGGTTCATCGTCATCATTATGCCGAAGTGGACCGGGTGCATCCCCTGCGCTTCGGCCACTGGCTGCAGGATGGGCGCCAGGATCAGGATCGCCGAGCCGATGTCCATGAGGCAGCCGACCACGAGCAGCAGCACGTTGGTGGCCAGGACGAAGCTTCCCGGGCCCTCGAATACCTGTGCCAGCAGGGCCACCATCTGCGCCGGCACCTGCTCGAAGGTCAGGAACTTGTTCAGCGCCAGCGCCATCATCAGCACCGGGAACAACGCGCCGAGCAGCCGCGTGGTCTCGGTCGTGACCCGCAGCAGCGCACGGGCGTCGAGCCGCCTGTAGACGAACAGCTCGATGACCAGGGCATAGACCACGGCGATCGACGCGGACTCCGTGGCCGTGAACAGGCCGGAGTAGATGCCGCCGAGGATCAGCACCGGCATCAGCAGCGCCCAGACGCCGCTGCGCAGCGCCGCCCGGATCTCGGCGAGGTCCCACTCGCCGCCGCGCAGGCGCCAGTTGGCGGCTACGGAGTAGAGCGAGAACAGGCCCAGCAGCAGCAGGCCCGGACCGACGCCGGCGAGGAACAGGTCCGAGATCGAGGTCGCGGTCATGACCCCGTAGAGGATCAGCGGAATCGACGGCGGGATGATGATGCCGAGCGTGGCGCCGGCACAGATCAGGCCCATCGAGAACGACTTCGAGTAGCCGCCGGCCAGCAGGGCCGGATACATGACCGTGCCGACGGCCAGCAGCGTGACCGTGCTCGAGCCGACGATGGCCGCGAACAGGCCGCAGGAGAGGCAGGTCGCGACCGCGAGGCCTCCGGGAATCGGCCCGGTCAGCGCCCGCATCACTCGCACCAGCTGCCCGGCGATCGCCCCCTCGGCCATGATCGCTCCGGCGAGCATGTACAGCGGGATCGGCAGCAGCACGTCCTGGTTCAGGGCGTCCCAGCCGTCGATGACGATGTTCTCGATCCGGCCGTCGCCCCAGACGACGTAGACGAAGACCACGGCCGCCGCCAGCACGAAAATCACGTACTGGCGCAGCATCAGCAGCCCGACGACCAGGGCCGCGAGCAGCAGTCCGCTCATCGCGCCGGCTCCTCGACCGTGGCCTCGTCACGCTCCATCGGCCGCAGCGCCGGGAACGCGGCGAAGATGCCGTGGCGCAGCGTGCCGAGCACGAACGCCACCGGCAGCACGAGCTGCACCGGCCAGACCAGCCAGCGCAGCACGATCGAGCGATCCTCGAGGAGCATGGTCTCGCGCACCACCGCGATCGCGATCCAGGCGAGTGCGGCGAAACCGAGTGCCGTGAGCAACTCCTGCAGCCGCATCAGCGTGCTGTCCCAGGCGGCCGGGAAGATGCGGTCGAAGAAGCGCGGCCGCAGATGCGTGCCGTCCGCCGAAGCGATGCCGATGCCTAGAATGCTGAGCACGATGTTGGCGAACACGCCGACCTCGCGCGCCCAGATGATCCCGCTGCCCGTGAGCCAGCGCCAGGCGACGTCGGCGAAAATCACGACCACGAGCACGGCGAAGGCCGCGCAGGTGAGCACGACCTCGCCCGTGCGCAGCGCCGCCAGCAGCCGCGCGCAGGAGGCCGGCGCTGCAACGCTCAACCGCCGCCCTCGCCGCGCGCCAGGTCGCGCGCGACCCGGAAGCCGAAGTAGCTGTAGTGTGTATCCTTCGGGTCGCGGCCGCGGAAAGTCAGGCGTTGCCGGCTCGGGCGGGTCATCCAGCCGCCACCGCGGACCGACCAGAGCTTGCAGTCCGGCGCCGGCGGTACGGCGCGGCCGTCGCGGAAGTCGAGGTCATAGGGTTCGCGGTAGCAGTCGGCGGTCCATTCCCAAGCATTGCCGATCATGTCGTGCAGGCCGAAGGCATTCGGCAGCAGTCGGCCGACCGGCGCGAGCTCGCGGAAACCGTCGTCGCAGTCGGCGAAGCTCCAGCCGAAATCGAGGTGCCGCCGGCCGCTGCGGTCGTAGAGGTTGGCGTGGGCGCAGCCGTTGTCGATGTTCGCTCCCCAGGGATAGGGACCCGTGCCGCCGGCGCGGGCCGCGTACTCCCACTCGGCCTCGCTTGGCAGCCGGTAGGGTTTGCCGGTAGTGGTCGCGAGCCAGCGGACGTAGGCCTCGGCATCGTCGTGGCCGACACAGACCACGGGCAGCTCGTCGTGCAGCGGCTCGGTGAAGCCGGGATCGGCCCAGCCTTTCGCCGGGTCGTCGCGCCACTCGACGCGGCCGGTCGGCCCGACACCGGCCTCCTGGACGCGGCAGCCGGGCGGCACGCGATGCCCCGTGGCCTCGACGAAACGCCGGAACTGCGCGAGCGTCACCTCGGTGCGCCCGAGCGCGAACGCCCGGCGCAGGGTCACCCGATGCACGGGTCCCTCGGGACGATTCTTCTCGCCGTCGTTCGAGCCCATGTCGAAACGACCCGGCGGCACGACCACGAGCTCGGGACAGTCCGGACAGTCGCGCAGACGCCGCGCGCTGCCAGTGGACGGCGGCGCGGCCTGCTGGGCAGCAGACGGGACCTGAGCCTGAGCCGGCGACCCGGCCGCGGGCGTCGCAGCGGCCGGCGACGCAGCCGGAAGCAGTGGCGCCGCGGCGCTCAGGCTCGCGGCGAGCACCGCGCGCGAGACGAAGGTGCACAGTCGGGACATGCGATCTCCTGGAGTCTCTTCGGGAACGGTCGGGATCCGCGCTCAGCCGCGCGTCGGCGTCGGCCGCAGCTGCATGTGGTACTGGTAGGCATCGGCGCGGTACAGCGCTACCACGCGCTCCACCGGCCTGCCGGCAGTGTCGAACACCACGCGCGCCAGACGCAGCAGCGGCGCACCGACCTCGACGTCGAGCGCGCCCGCGGCCTCGACACCGGCCAGCGTCGCACCGATGAGCTGGTCGGCGCGCGCGACTTCGATGCCGGCCTTGCCGAGCAGCTCGAACATCGGCTGACGGGCGAGTTCCGCTTCGCTCACGCGCGCGGCCACGTCCAGCGGCACGAAGGTGGTGATCAGGCCGAGCGGCACGCCGCGCAGCACCCGCACGTGCGAGGTGCGCTGCACCTGCGCGTCGACCGGCAGGTCGAGCGCGACGCGCGTCTCCTCGTCCGGCAGCACCTCGCCGACGACGTGGTCGCGCACCTCGGTCGCGGCGACGAGATCGGCGACTTGGCTGCGCGCCTCGTCGAGATCGATCGAGGCCGCAGGGCGCGCGGATGAGAGCTGGACGAAAGTCCCCTTGCCCTGCTGGCGCACCAGCCAGCCCTCGCGTGCCAGATCCTCGATGGCCTTGCGGACGGTGATCCGCGAGACGTCGAACAGGCGGCAGAGCTCCGGTTCGGTCGGAATCTGGTCGCCCGGGCGGTAGGTGCCATCGCGTACCCAGGCACGCAGCGTCACGTAGACCTGGTGGTAGCGCGGCGACGGGATCGCGCGCACGCCGGCACCCGCGCGCCGCTTGGTGGCGGACGAGGCCGCCGTCATCGAGCCGGTCCCGCCATCAGTCGAGCACCAGGCCGCCCGAGAGGTTCATGACGGTGCCGGTCACGAATGCCGCCTCGGGGCTGACGAGATAGCCGACGGCATGCGCGACGTGTCGTGGCTCGCCGATCAGACCGAGAGGCACGCTGTCGCGCAGCCTGGTGACGACCTCGGGCGCGAAGCGACCCGTGACCATCGGCGTGTCGATCGGGCCGGGCGCGAGGCAGTTGACGCGGATGCCCTCGCCCGCCCATTCCTTGGCGAGATAGCGCGTGAGGTTGATCAGGCCCGCCTTGGCCACGGCATAAGCCGGGCCGGACAGCGAGCTGCCGCCGTTGAGGCCGTTGGTCGATGACACCAGCGTCAGCGTGCCGCGGGCCCGTGCGAGCGCGGCATGCACGGCCTTGGCGAGCAGGAAGGCAGAGGTCAGGTTGACGTCGAGCACCGACTGCCAGTCGGCGCGGGACACGACGTCGAGCGGCCCGTGGCCCGCCCGGCCCGCCAGGTGCACGACGTGATCGAGGCGGCCGAACTCGCCGAGCGCCTGCGCCACGCAGGCGCCGATCGCCGCCTCGTCGGTGACGTCGAGACTCTCGGCCGCAAACCCTGGCTCGCCGCAGGGAATGGCCGCGAGCGCGAGATCGGTCGCGAACACGGCCATGCCTCGCAAGCGCAGCAGCGTCACCGTGGCGCGGCCGAGGCCACCGGCCGCGCCCGTGACGAAGGCCACCTGCTGTGCCGGCGCAGGCGTGCGCGACGGATCACCGCTCCCGGCGTGCATCGTGATCTCAGGCCGCCCTGCTGTGCACCAGGCGCGAGTTGATGCCATCGAGCATCGAGAATCGCATCTCGGCCGAGGCACGCACGCAGGCGATCGAGCGCTGCTGCAGCTCGACGCTGGTCGCATAGCGGTCGGTGAGCTCCAGGCCGACGTGCGCATGCTCGGTGTCGCCCTCGATGTGCACGTGGAAGAACTCCATGTCGTCTTCGGAAAAGCCCATCTTGCGCATCGCCTCGACGTACTTCGGGTACAGCGTCGGCAGCTGGCCCTCGAGCGCGACCATGATGCCAGCGCAGGACTCGGGCAGCGAGCGGATGCCGGAGAGCTCCCAGATCCAGGCGCGCATCGCGCGCGTGGTCGGCAGGATCTCGCCGCGCTGCTCGGCACCGAGGATGCGCTCGTCGGACACGCCGCAGGCGCGGGCGAACTTGCGCAGCAGGTCCGGATGGCGCTTGCCGGGCTTGCCGGGCATCTCCTCGCCGAGCAGGTTCTCGAGCAGATGCTGGCGTGCGTCCAGATCGGGCAGCCGCGAGTACAGCAGCGCGAACTGCTGCGGGATCGGGTCGATGTAGTAGAAATGCTGGATCGCCCATTCGCCGAGCTGGGCACGCGAGAGCTCGCCGGCGGCCCAGGCCCGGCTGAACGCGTGGCCGCCGCCGTGCTTGGGCTGACGGGCCGCTTCCAGCGCCGCGAAGAATTCCTTTTGGGGCATCAGCTGGGTCATCGCTTTTCTCCTTGCCGCGGCACCTCCGCCGCGAGCTTGAACTCAGTGTGGCAGGTCGGGCAACAGGCGGCCGGGGCGCCGGGCCGCGTCATCACGGGACTGACCGGAAACCAGGCGGGACATTGCGTGCAGCCGACCCACAGGGTGTTGCCGCGCTTCTCCCAGGAGGCGCCCGGCGCGTCGCGGACGATCTCGGGCAGGATGCGGCTCATGCGCGCGGCCACCGGCTGGCGGGCGCACCCGCGAGCAGCGCCTCGGCGCGCCGTCGCGCCTCGTCGGGTACGGTCGCGACCGGCGGTACCGCACGCGGCACGCCGGGGCGCGGCGGCGGCGGCAGGGTCGCGTCGATGCCCATCTTGGATGCGGTCACCGCGCCCTCGGGCAGCGAGGGATCGAGCGTGGATCCGGACAGGCCGTCGATGACGATGGAGTCGCGCGACCACTGCACCCGGGTCGCGACGGCCCAGAGCATGGACTGCGGCGAGAACGGGTCGACGTCCTCGTCGACCGCGATCACGGTCTTGAGCCGCCGGTAGGCGAGCGCCGCCGTGAGCGCATCGCGCGCCTCGCCGCGCCCGGGATTGCGCAGCTGCAGATAGGCATGCAGGCGGCGCCCCTCGGTGGGCACGTGCACGTTGACCAGCGACGGCGCGACTGCCTTGACCAGCTCGTACACCTTGCCCTCCATGGCCATGTTGTCGGGCACCAGCATGTCGGTCAGGCCCGAAGCATAGTCGTGATACAGCGCGTCGCGGCGCAGGGTGATGCAGCCGACTTCGAAGGTCGGCGACTGGACCTGCGAGCCGAGATAGCCGGTGTATTCGCCGAAAGGGCCATCGGCCGCGTAGACGTCGGGCGGCGCGAAACCCTCGATCACGATCTCGGCGTCGGCCGGTACCATGATCCTCTCGCCGTGCAGCCGCGACGGCACGACGCGCAGCGGCTCGCCGAGCACCCCGCCCGCGGCCCGCCAGTGACTCTCGGGATATCGCAGCTTGGCCTGCGTGCCGAGCAGCACCGCCGGATGGTGCCCGATCCAGAGCGCGACCGGGCAAGGCTCGCCCTTCGCCCAGAATTTGTGCAGGTTGCGCGCATTGTGGGTCGCCGGATAGGGGAACCAGGTCATGCGCCGCGGTCCCATGACCCAGCAGCGCTGGATCGCGGTGTTGTCGATGCCGGTGTCGGGATCGCAGGTCGTGGCGTGCGCGGCGGTCAGGTAGGGTCCGGGCTCGAGCTCGTGCTGCGTCAGCACCGGCAGCCGCAACAGGCTGGCCTCGCCGCCCTCCCAGATCACCTGCTGCACCGGCGCCTCGGCCCGCGACACGACGTGCGGATCGATGCCGCTGCGCGTACGCGTCGCGAACCAGCGCGCCGTGTCGCGATGATCGGCGATGCCGAGCGCGCGCGCGGTCAGCTCGCGGCTCGCGGTCAGGTTGGTGACGACCGGCAGCGTCGAAGCGGCGCCGTCGAGCCGCGCGATGTCCCGGGCGAGCAGGATCGGGAACTCGCCGCGCAGGTCGAGCGCATGCTGCAGCGCGGTCAGCTCGTAGCGCGGCGAGAGCCGTCCAGACAGATCCCAGACCGCGGGCCCGGCGTCCGCGAGGAAGGTTCTGAGATCGCGCATCGCTGTGGTCGGCCTTCGCACCGTCAATGAGAATGGTTATATTCGCATGATGTTTCGACGACCCTCAACCCTCGGGGCGGTCATCGGCACCGGCGGCGCATTATGCCCGGCGGTGTTCTTGGCACTGCCCGGAAAAATAGATGAAAAATAGATCGGATTTGAAATCCGATCTATTTTCCCCTGCCCTCACAGGAGACGACCATGGTCCGCAGCACCCGCCACGACATGCTCCCGCAACCGACCGCTGACGAAGCTTCGCGCCAGCAGTTCTCCGTGGCCTTCAAGCAGGCGCTGAACCGCGGTCTGCGTCCGAGCCTCGGCCCGGTGTTCGAGGCGGTGGCCGCGCCGGAGTGGCAGAAGGCACACGGCCATGTGCCGACCAGCCGCGACGAAATACGCGAGGCGATGCACGCGAACCCCACTTACCGCAGCTGGTCGTCGCTCGCGCGCGCGGCGCAGGAGCAGATGTGGGTGGCGGTCGGTGACAGCATCTTCCGCGAACGCGA
>JADLDF010000098.1 GCA_020846815.1 Gammaproteobacteria bacterium
AGCGTGACCGGGCAGAGATTCTGCGCCGCCGCCGCCATGACGGCGCGGCCGGTGGCCGTCGATCCCGTGAACAGCAGGTGGTCGAACGGCAGTCGCGAGAACTCGACGCCGATGCCGCCGGTCTCGTCGAAGCACTGCAGCTTCTCGGGTGGAAAGTAGCCGGGCAGCTTCTCGATCAGCAGTGCGGCGAAATGCCGGGAGTTCTCGCTCAGTTTCACCATGGCACGGTTGCCCGCGGCGAAGATCGTGGCGAGTGGCGAGAAGCTGAGATTGAGGGGAAAATTCCACGGCACGATCACGCCCACGACGCCGAGGGGCTGGGGGATCACGCGGTTGCGGGCGAGGCCGTAGGCCAGGCGGTCGACCTGCCGCGACTGCGGCCGCATCCAGCGTCGCAGATGCGCGAGGCAGTGGTCGATCTCCTTCAGGACCGGCAGCACCTCGGTGAGCAGCGTCTCGTGCCGGCTGCGGTGGCCGTAGTCGCCGGAGATCGCCGCGCAGATCGCGTCCGCGTGTTCCTGCACGAAGCGCCGCAGGGCCAGCAGATCCCGGCGTCGTTCCGCCGCATCCGGCACAGGGTCGGCACGACAGGCCTCGCGCTGCCGCGCGAGTGCGCTAGAGAGAACGGCGGCATGCGACATGTTCGATATCCGGACGACGGCGAACCTGGCACAGGATACGCCGGCTGCAGGACGCAGGCCCTAGCGGGTCCGGATCGGTTCCGACAGCCCGCGCCAGAGGACCTCGATGCGGATGCACAGCCGGGTAGCGAGCCTCGCGCTCAGGTCTGCCTCGCTGCGGGCGCCGGGTTCATTTCGAAGTAGTCGCGCCATTTCGCGACCTTGCCGTCGCGGAACTCGAGGATGCCCATGTAAGGATGGCCGACGCGCTGGCCGGTGCGGGTGTCGGTGTACTCCTCGCGCCCCTCGATCATCAGGAAGTCCGCGCCTTCGGCGGTCCGCAGCACTTCCCAGGCCACGTCGGCGGTGTACTGGCGGTACTTGTCCATGAACCTGCGTACCCAGTCCTTGCCGACGAGTGGGCGCGAGGTCACGTGGTAGTGGTACTCCACGTCGTCCGTCAGGTACGAGAGAAAAGATTCGGTGTCCTGCTCGCGCGTGGCACGCATGATCGCCTGCAGCGTCTCGGTCTTGGTCGGCATCGGGCGCTCCGCGGTTTGCGTGACCCTGCCGGGCGGGTCGTGCCGAGGCGGTGCACCTGCGCTGCAGGGTCGGGAGTGGCGAAGGATAGGAGACGCCCGTTCAATTGCGCAAGCGACGGGCGATGCCCGTGCCGGCGGGAGAGCGTCTCGTGCCCTGCGGTTTCCGGGCGGGCCACGCCGGAGCGGCACGCCTGGCCGAGCGGCGGCCGTCGCGTCCCTCGGCCGACCTCTGGTCGAGTAAACCCGCCGGCAGTGCTCTATGATCGCGCCCTTCCGGCGGGACCGGGCCGCTGCCCGTGTTGCTGCCCCGACGAGGGATTTCTCCCCGCATGCCTCTTACACCCGACACCGACCACATGCGGCGCGCGCTCGGCCTTGCGCGCGATGCGGCCGTGCGCGGCGAGGTGCCGGTCGGCGCGATCGTGGTGCGCGGCGACGAATGCCTGGGCGAAGGCTACAACCGTCCGATCGGCGAGCACGATCCGACCGCCCATGCCGAGATCGTCGCGCTGCGCGCGGCTGCCCGCCGCGTCGGCGACTATCGCCTCACCGGCACGACCCTGTACGTGACGCTCGAGCCCTGCATCATGTGCGCCTCGGCGATCGTCCACGCGCGCGTCTCGCGCCTGGTGTTCGGCGCCTGGGATCCCAAGGCCGGTGCGGCGGGCAGCATCACCGACGTGTTCAGGATTCCGCAGCTCAACCACCGGGTCGACGTCTTCGGCGGCGTGCTCGCCGGGGAATGCGCCGAGGTGCTGCAGCGGTTCTTCGCGGAGCGCCGCGCATGAGGCCCGCCAGCACCTCGCTGACGACGGGCTCGATTCCGCGCACGCTGTTCGCGTTCGCGCTGCCCTTGCTCATGGGCAACGTACTGCAGTCGGTCAACGGCTCGATCAACGCGGTCTGGGTCGGCAAGTTCCTCGGCACCGCGGCGCTGACCGCGACCAACAACTCCAACATCGTGACGTTCCTGCTGCTCGGCGGCGTGTTCGGCCTCACCATGGCCTCGACCATCCTGATCGCCCAGGCCGTCGGCGGCCGGCGGATGGAAGAGGCGAAGCGCGTGGTCGGCACCAGCGCGACGTTCTTCATGTCGCTCGCCGTGCTGCTCGCGATCACCGGCGTCGCCTTCAGCCCGCACGTGCTTGCGTGGATGGCGACGCCGCACGACGCGCTGCCGCTCGCCATCGCCTACATGCGGGTGATGTTCCTCGCGCTGCCGGCTTCGTACGCGTTCTTTTTCATCAATGCGGCGTTGCGCGGCGCCGGTGATTCCAAGACGCCGTTCTACTACCTCGTGCTCTCGGTCGTGCTCGATTTCGTGCTGAACCCGGTGTTCATCTTCGGCGTCGGGCCCATCCCGGCGCTAGGGATCGCGGGCTCCGCGACCGCGACGCTGGTGTCGCAGGTGGTGAGCCTGCTGGCGCTGGTGCGTCACGTGTATCGCCGCCCCAATGTGCTGGCGCTGCGCCGCGGCGAGTTCCACCTGTTGTGGATCGACTGGAAGATCGTGCGCACGCTGGTGCTCAAGGGCATCCCTATGGGTCTGCAGATGATCGTGCTCTCCTCGAGCATGGTGCTGTTCCTGCAGGTCGTGAACCGCTTCGGCTCGGAGACGGCCGCGGCCTTCGCCGCGTCGATGCAGCTGTGGAACTACGTGCAAATGCCGGCGTTCGCCCTCGGCGCCGCCGTTTCATCGATGGTGGCGCAGAACATCGGCGCCGGCCTCTGGGATCGCGTCGGGCAGACCGCACGTTACGGCGTGGTGTTCAACGTCGCATTCACCGGCTTCGCAGTGCTGGTGATCTATCTTGCCAGCCGGCACGCGATCGGCGTGTTCCTGCCGCCGGGCAGCGCTTCGGTCGGAATCGCCGAGCACATCAACCACATCGTGCTCTGGTCCTTCCCGCTGTTCGGCATCTCGATGGTGCTCTCGGGCGTGGTACGTGCTGCGGGTGCGGTGGTGGTGCCACTGCTGGTGCTGGTGATCGCGCTGCTCGGCGTGCGCGTGCCGCTCGCATTCTTCGCCGTCGGCCGCTGGGGGGCGGACGGCGTCTGGTGGAGCTTCTCGATCTCGGCGGCCGTCGCGGCCGTGCTGACGGTCGCGTACTACCGCTACGGCAACTGGCGCGCCGCCAGGATGGCGCCGACGGCGGCTCCGGCGGGCTAGCATCGTGCAGCAGCGGTCCGAGTTCCGGATCGTCTATCCGCTGCCGGCACGGCCGGTGGCCACGATCGCCGATCGCCGTTTCAGCGCGCTCGACGTCTCCGAGCATGCGATGCGTCTGGACCAGCGGCACGTTCCTCGGCCCCTGGTCGCGGGTGAGCGTGTCGCGGGCCGTATCTGCCTCGCGCAGCAGGTCGAGCACGCGTTCGAAGGCTGCGTGCTGCGCCTGGAGTCGAACGCGGCAGTGGTGCTGCTCGACGAGCGGTTCCGGATCGACCTGTCGGTGATCTTCCAGGAGCAGCGCTACCTGCGGTCCCGTTTCCCGGACTGGCGTTGAATCCGGTTGGGGGCCGGGTGCGATGCGGCGCTCAGAGCGCCGCGGGCGCGTCGGCCTCGTCCTGGGCAAGATCTTCGTCCTCGAGGCCCGCCAGATCGGCGAGGCGCGTGCCCGCGTCGGGCTGGTGGCGCGCGGTCGAGCGCCACTCGAGCACGTTGGCGAACTGTCGCACGCGATCGACCGTGTACTGCGCCTCCCAGCCGCGCGCGTACCCGTTCTTGACCCGCAGGTACCAGGCCTCGTCGGACAGCAGCGGCAGGTTTTCGCGCACCTCGATCCAGCGGTCCGGATTGCCGCCGCGCATCTGGGTGATGACGCGTGCGTCCTCGAGATGACCGTAGCCCATGTTGTATGAGGCGATCGCGAACCAGCTGCGATCCGGATCCTTGATCCGCGCCGGGATCTGCGCCAGGACCTTCAGGAAGTAGCGCGCGCCGCCGAGTATGCTCTGACGCGGATCGAACGGCTCGCGCACCCCGAGCGCCGCGGCGGTCTCGGGCATGAGCATCATGATGCCGCGCGCGCTGTTCGGCGATTCGGCGCGCGGGTTCCACTGCGATTCCTGGTAGGCGAGGGCGGCGAGCAGCCGCCAGTCGACGCCGGTCTGCACCGAGGCCTGCTCGAACAGGGGCTGCAGCGCGGGCAAGCGCTGCTCGACGTGGGCGCGGAACTCGCGCGCGGTCAGGCGCCGCATCTGGCCCGGGGGCTGCAGCGCGCGTGCCGACAGCGCGGCGAGACGCCCGCTGCGCCGCTCGCGCTCGAACCAGGTGTCGACGGCCGCGCGCAGCGACTCGGCGCCGCGCGGCAGGATCCACTGCACGGGTCGCTTGCGCGGCAGCGAGAACGCCACGCCGACTTCCGGGTGCAGCGCGCGCGCGAACGCGAATTCGTGGCCGTCCACCAGCGCGACGTCCGCGGTGCCGCGCGCGATCGCATCCAGCGTGTCGATGCCACCGTCGCGCGGAATCTCGATCCATTCGAGCGGCTGGCCGGCGGCCGGCGTCCAGCCCGAGAGGTACAGCGCCTCGACGCTGTCCTCCATGACGACGATCCGCTTTGCGGCGACCTCGGCCAGCGTGGCCGGCCGCGACTGGCTGCGGCGATAGACCCAGTGCTGCGGCACCGTGTCGTACGCGGCCGCCGGCAGGCCGACGTCCTGCCATGCCGGGTCCCAGCTCAGGTGGGCTGCGACCAGGTCGAAGCGTCCGCCGGCGAGCGCCTCGCGCAGGGCGGAGCGGTTCGGAAAGACCTCGACCCGCAAGCGGACACCGAGCGATCGGGCGAAGCCGTTGGCGAGCTGGTACTCGAGGCCTTCCGGACCATGTGTCCCGAGGTAGTAGGTGGTCGGGCTGTTGAGCGTCGCCACCCGCAGCACGCCGCGGGCCTCGATCGTCTCGGGCGTCGGGACGGACGCCTCCGGACTTTCGCCGGCGCAGCCCGGAGCGACGAAGGCGAAGCCCAGCAGCGCGGCCAGGGCGAGCAGGGCACGCCGCCGGCGCGGCAGGCCGCGGCACGGGGCGGAGGGGCCTGTCACTTCAGCGATCATCTTGGGTTAGAATAGGCGATTCCGGAGAGGTACCGAAGCGGTCATAACGGCGCCGACTCGAAATCGGATGGTCGGTTAATCCCGGCACGTGGGTTCGAATCCCACCCTCTCCGCCATCTTCGCTCTGCCGAGCCGCGATATGCACCCTGTCTGTCATCGACGACAGGAGGACCAGCATCGTTCGTGAGTTCGACAGGCACCAGCGTGGTCACTCCCGCGGCGTCGGCTTGATCGCCTCGTCGTAGGCCGCGGCGAAACGCTCGGCGGCGACGTGTGGCATGCCGGCTTCGGCGGGCGACTCCGTCAGCGTACGGTGCAGCTCGCGGAACAACTCCCAGTTCGACGGTCTCGCGCCGACGAGATTGCGCGTCGCCGAGCGCTCGAAGCGTTCCTCGAGATCCTTAGGTTCGAGCTGACGCATCAGCTCGGTGCAGGCGGCGCGCGCGCCGGCCGCGAGGCCGTCGTCGTGACGCTTGGCCTGCTCGAAGGTCTGTCGCAGCCACTGGCCGGCATCGAGCCGGCGGCTGTCGTGGCTCGCGAGCATCTGCTGCAGCAGCTCGTCGGCCGGCGTCGTTAGCCTGAACGGCGGATCCTCGCTGCCGGCCCGCAGTGGTGCGAGCCCGAACACCTGCGCCTGCTCGTGCTGCGTGAGATCGAGGTCCTTCAGACCGACGATGGCCTCGCGCAGCAGCCGGCCGGCGAGCTGCAGCATGGCCGCGGCGCCGTCGTGCGGCAGCGTGGCAGCGTCGAGCCCTGCGCCGCGGCACAGCGCGTCGAGCCCCGGACGCGCGCCGCCGCCGCCCTGGCCATGATGACCCTGTCCGTCGCGCTCGCCGGCGAGGCGCTGCAGACGCTGCAGACGGCGCGCGGCGATGATGTCCGAGCTCTCCGGTGGCGGTGCCGGCTGCACCTGGCCGCGGGCGGACCCGAAAGGCACCACGACCGCCTGCCCGTAGGCGTTGCCGACGCGGAACGAGTCGCTCTGCGCTGCGTCCGCGAACAGCGCGCTGGTGTTCAGCGAGGCATCGAGGTGGCCTTCGACCTGCGGCGGCACGGTCGCGGCGGCCGCGCGCAGCCCCGAGTCGCCGAGCAGTTCGCGCTCGAGGTCGACGCCGGCGGTCTGCTCCGCCGCGCCGGAGCCCGCGGCGTCGATCGAGACGACCACGTGGTATTCACCGAGCACCAGCACGTCGCCATTGTGCAGCTCGCAGAGCGTCTGCTTCGGCATCGGCACTTCGGTGTCGTTCAGGTAGGTGCCGTTGGTGCTGGTGTCCTCGAAGAACCAGCTGCCATGACGGAACAGGATGCGGCCGTGGCGTCCGGAGATGTAGCGCGACGGGTCCGGCAGGATCCAGTCGTTCTCGGCCGAGCGCCCGATGGTCCCGCCGCCGGCGCCGAACACGATCGTGCCCCGTGGCCCCAGGGCACGACGGTGTTCGCTGACGACGCGCAGTCTGAGTGCCATGGTCGGGAAGCCGGCCTCCGTGATCACCACCCCGCGCCGGCCGGGCAGCCGGGCGCTCGCCAGCCGGCGGGGCGGCGGGCTTCGGCCCTATAATGTCGGCCCACGTTATCAACTGGTTATGCCAAGCCGATGGCCGCAAGTCACATTTTCAAGATCATGTTCGTGAATCAAGGCAAGGTTTACGAGATCTACGCCAGGAAGGTCAGCTACGGCAGC
>JADLDF010000099.1 GCA_020846815.1 Gammaproteobacteria bacterium
AGTGCACGGGCTTCGCGCCCTTGTAGACGTGACCGTTGCGCACGATGCGGCCGAAGGCGCGGATCTGCTGCGCCTCGTACTGCGGATCCATGGTCAGGTAGGGCCGCTGCCAGTCGCCGAACACGCCGAGACGCTTGAAATCGGCGCGTTGAAGCGCCACCTGCTCGGCCGCGAACCGGCGACAGGCGGCGCGGAACTGCGTCGCGTCGAGCTTGCCGCCGGGACGGCCGTGCTTCTTCTCGACCGCGAGCTCGATCGGCAGGCCGTGGCAGTCCCAGCCCGGCACATAGGGCGCGTCGAAGCCATCGAGGCCGCGCGACTTGACGATGATGTCCTTGAGGATCTTGTTGACCGCGTGGCCGATGTGGATCGCGCCATTGGCATACGGTGGCCCGTCGTGCAGCACGAAGCGCGGGCGGCCACGCGCAACCTCGCGCAGCCGCGCATAGGTGTTCTGTGCCTCCCAGCGCTCGAGCATCTTCGGCTCGCGCTGCGCCAGATCGGCCTTCATCGGGAAGTCCGTCTTCGGAAGATTGATGGTCTGCTTGTAGTCGGCCACTGCGTTTCCCGTCGGTCGCCCCGCCGCTCAGACGGCGAGGATGCTGCGCGCGGCGTGCGCGTCCCGGTTCATCTGTTGCACCAGCGCGTCGAGGCCGTCGAACTTCGCCTCGTCGCGGATCTTCTGTACGAACTCCACCTCGAGCTCGCGGCCGTAGAGGTCGCCCGCGAAGTCGAACACGTGCACCTCGAGCAGCGGCTCCACGCCGCCCACGGTCGGCCGCGTGCCGAGGCTCGCGACGCCGGGCCGCGGCGCTGCGCCCATGCCGTGCGCGCGCACCGCGAAGATGCCGCCGAAAGGCACGCGCCGGCGCGCGAGCCGCAGGTTCGCGGTCGGAAACCCAAGCTCGCGGCCGAGCCGCTGGCCGGCAACCACGCGGCCGCGCATCGAGTAGGGCCGGCCGAGCAGCGCCGCGGCCCGCGCCAGCTCGCCCTGCTCCAGCGCCTCGCGCACCGCGCTGCTGCTGACGCGCTCCGCGCCGTGCAGCACCGGCGAAATCACTTCGACCGCGAATCCACGACGCCGGCCTTCGCCCGCGAGCATCGCGGCCGAGGCCTCGCCCTGGCGGCCGAAGCGGAAGTCGTAGCCCACGACCACGGCTTCGGGCCGCATCGTCTCGTGCAGCAGGCCGATGAAAGCCTGGCCCGACATGGTGCGCAGTGCCTCGGTGAAACGCATCAGGCAGAGCGCATCGAGGCCCGTACGTTCGAGCAGCCGCCAGCGTTCGCGGAAGTTCGTCAGCCGCGCCGGCGGCGCCTGTGGATTCAGGAACTCGCGCGGCATCGGCTCGAAAGTCAGCATCAGCGCCGGCCGCCCGAGCCGGCCGGCGATCGCCACCGTCTCGTCGATCAGCCTGCGGTGCCCCCGGTGCAGGCCATCGAACGAGCCCAGCGTGACGACACCTCCCCGGTGCCGCTCCCGGAAATTGCCGAGACCGCGGACGAGCTCCATCGATGTGATCTGCCGAAACGCTTGAAAATCAAAAAATTATAGGCGATCGCCCGCCTCATTCCCACGGTGATGGTGCAGGTCGGTGCGCAAATGGGCCGGGCGCAGCCCCGCGAGGAACAGCACGGCGAAATAGGTGCCGGCCGCGAGCACGATCGAGACCGCGAGCCGGCCCACGCGCTCCACCGGCCGCGCCTCGAGCCAGCCGCCGAGCTCGCCCGCAGACCAGACCAGCAGGCCCGCCATGACCAGACTCGCGAGGCCGATCCGCAGCAGCAGCAGTCCCCAGCCCGGACCGGGCCGGTAGACGCCCTCGCGCCGCAAGCCGCGCCACAGCAGCAGCGTGTTCACCGCGGCCGACACACAGGTCGAGGTCGCCAGCAGCACGTGCGGCACCGGGAACCCGAGGTATTTGGCCGGCAGCACTACGGCGACGTTCAGCGCCACGTTGGCACCCAGCGCGATCAGACCGACGCGCACGGGCGTGCGCGTGTCCTGCCGCGCGAAGTAACCCGGCGCCAGCACCTTGACGAGGCTGAAGCCGAGCAGGCCCCAGGAATAGGCCATGAGGCCGTACTGGGTCATGCGCACATCATGGTCGCTGAACTCGCCGTAGCCGAAGATCGTCGCCGTGATCGGCCCGGCGAAGGCCAGCAGCGCCACTGCGGCGGGCGTCACTAGCAGCAGCACCAGGCGCAGCGCCCAGTCGAGCGTGGCCGAAAATCTCGCCATCGACCCTCGCGCGTGGTGGGTCGAGAGGCCGGGCAGGATCACGGTCGCGAGCGCGATGCTGAACACGCCGAGCGCGAATTCCATCAGCCGGTCCGCGTAGTACAGCCAGGCGATGCTGCCGGTGACCAGGAACGAGGCGATGAGCGTGTCGAGCAACAGGCTCACCTGCGCCATCGACGAGCCGAAGATGCCCGGCACCATGAGCCTGCCGATGCGCCGCACGCCCTCCGCGGCCGGCCGCCACCGCGGCCAGGACAGCAGCCCCAGCCGTGCGACGAACGGCAGCTGGAAGCCGAGCTGCAGCAGACCCGCGACGAACACGCCGATGGCCAGCGTCACGCCGGGATTCGTCGCATGGCTCGCGAAGCCGATCGCGAACAGGATCATGACCAGGTTCATGATCACCTGGGTGAACGCCGGGACCGCGAACCGGCCGTAGCTGTTCAGCACGCCGCTGAACAGCGCCGTCAGCGAGACGAAGAACAGGTAGGGAAAGGTCCAGCGCAGCATCGCGACCGCGAGCGCGTACTTGTCGCCTTGGCTCGCGAAGCCTGGCGCGAACAGCAGGATGATCAGCGGCGCGGCGACCACGCCGATCGCTGTCACCACGATCAGCAGGCCGCCGAGCGTGCCGGCGACCCCGCCGACCAGCTCGCGCACCTCGTCCTGCGAGCGGCGCACCCTGTACTCGGAAATCACCGGCACGAAGGACTGCGAGAACGCGCCCTCGGCGAGGAGGCGACGCAGGAAGCTCGGGATCTTGAACGCCACCAGGAAGGCGTCCATGAGCGTGCCGGCGCCGAAGGCCTGCGAATAGACCATGTCGCGCAGCAGCCCCGTGATCCGCGACAGCAGGGTCGTGAGCCCGACGATCGAGGTGCTCTTGAAGATCGCGCGGCTCATGAGAGGGCTGTCATGCGGCGCCCGAACTATACAGAAGCGGCCCCGACCCCCGCCGCCGCCCGGAGCACGGGATCCGTCGAGGACTCCTCGACCTCGTCCGGGTTCGCTGCTGCCTGGGATACGGAGGTTCGCGCGTCCGGTCCGACCCGCTCTCGACCGGAACTTACGCTGCCGCGGAGCGTGGCTGCCGACATTGACAAGGCGCCGGCCGCTGCGCACACTACGCGCCCTTTTTGGGGCCGGACAGCCGGCCGCCGTTGTTTCAACCGGAGTTTTTCGTGGCTAACACCAAGTCCGCCGAGAAGGCCGCCCGCCAGGCCGACAAGCACCGTGCCCGCAACGTCACGCTGCGCTCGCGGGCCCGCTCGGCAATCCGCAAGGTCAACGAAGCGATTGGCGCCGGCAAGAAGAGCGATGCCCAGGCCAGCTACCGCGAGGCCGTGTCCCTAGTCGATTCCCTGGTCAACAAGCGCATCGTCCACCGCAACAAGGCCTCGCGGCACAAGAGCCGTCTGGCTGCGAAGCTGAAGGCTCTGGGCTGAGACCCCGCCTCGCGCGCCGCCGCACGGCGCGCATCGACGACGCTCAGGAGCCGGCCTTGCGCCGGCTTCTTGCTTTGCGGGGCCGGTCGGACGCAGCCCGGGAAGCAGGCCCGGGTTCGCCTTCGTCGAACGGCAGCCCAGGCGCCCAGGTCCCGAGCACTGGATGCCCGCCCGCCGCAGGCCCGGCGCGGTCCCGTCGCTGCGGCGTGCGCCGGCGACCACCGGCCCGTCCCTGTCCCCGCCCCGTCACTGCTCCAGCCGGATCGGCCGCCTCGACCGCGAGCAGCAACGCCAGGCGCTGATCCCCGGTCGCAACGTCACGCCAGTCCCGGCCTTCCGGCCAGGGATCGAGGGCGCCGGCCATCGCCCAGAGCATGCTCAGCGAGCGCGCTGCGCCGCTGCGGCGCAATGCGACGAAGGTCTCGACGGCGCCGCGGCGCCGCAGCGCCTCGACGCTGCGGATACCCACGAGTTCGAGCAGGGCTTCGCTGCGGGGGCCGAGATTGCGCAGGTCGCGGATCCTGAGCCGCAGCTTGCCGGCGGCGATGCGCCGGCGCACCTTCGAATTGCGCATCAGGGCCGCGGCTTGGGCTGGCGCGTGCGCACAGGGCGCGGCGGTTTGCCGCCGTCGCGCACTGCCGTCCCTGCCCGCGCAGCCCCTGCCTGCAACGTCCTCGGCGGGGCCGTACCGGCCGGCCCGGCGCCTGCCGGTACCATCTCCGCTCTCGCCATCGCCTCGGCCTCGTGTCGAGTCCCCGCCTGCCCGGTACGGGTCGCGGCTGCGGCCTCGGCTTCCCGCTCGCGGCGCATCACCGCTTCGGCCTCCAGGAAGCGCATGACCTCCTCCGCCAGCTCGCGCGTGCCGCGCCCGGCCGCGCCGGAGATCAGGAACCACGGCCCCTTGTGCCGCAGGCGGCGCACGATCGATTTCGCGAGCTTCCCGGCGTCTTCATCGGGCAGCAGGTCGCGCTTGTTGATGACCAGCCAGCGCGGCTTCTCGAGCAGGTCGCGGCTGAACTTGCCGAGTTCGGCGACGATCGCGCGCACGTCGCGGACCGGATCCGCGTCCTCCTCGAGCGGCGCGATGTCCACCAGATGCAGCAGCAGGCGCGTACGCTGCAAGTGGCGCAGGAAGCGGTGCCCGAGGCCGGCGCCCTCCGCCGCACCCTCGATGAGGCCGGGAATATCGGCCATGACGAAGCTGCGATGCTCGCCGCAGTAGACGACGCCGAGGTTCGGGTGCAGCGTCGTGAACGGATAGTCGGCGACCTTGGGACGCGCCGAAGACAGCGTACGGATCAGCGTCGACTTGCCGGCGTTCGGCAGGCCGAGCAGCCCGACGTCGGCGATGACCTTGAGCTCGAGCTCGAGCAGGCGCTTCTCGCCCGGCAGGCCCGGCCCGAACTGGCGCGGCGCGCGATTGGTGCTCGACTTGAACTTGGCATTGCCCCAGCCGCCCTTGCCGCCCTGCGCGACCTGCAGCACGTCGCCCTCCTGCGCGAGGTCGCCGAGCTGATCGCCAGTCTCGGCGTCGCGGACGATCGTGCCGACCGGCACCGGGATGTAGAGATCGTCGCCGCCGCGGCCCGTGCAGTCGTTGCCGCTGCCGCCTTCGCCGGACCTGGCCTTGAAGTTGCGCTCGACGCGGAAGTCGGCGAGCGTGTTGATGCCTTCGGCGGCGCGCAGGAACACACTGCCGCCATGGCCGCCGTCACCGCCATCCGGCCCGCCGAAGGGCATGAATTTCTCGCGACGGAAGCTGAGGCAACCGCGACCGCCGTTGCCGGCCTGGACCCGCACACGGGCCTCGTCGACGAACTTCATCTGCGCGGCCTCCCGCCAAAACGCTCCGGCTTCCGACCTCGCGCCACCTTACCCGAACGAGAATAGCGGCGGCAGGACGCTCGCCAGGCCCGTGATGCTGCACGACCCCGAGCCGTCTTCTCAAACGAAAACCCCGGCACGAGGCCGGGGTCTCGGGGCGGGCGCCGCGGCGCCGCTTCAGTCCGCGACGACGTTGACGAACGTCTTCTGCTCGGCGCCCTTGCGCTGGAACTCGACCTTGCCGTTGCTGAGCGCGAACAGCGTGTGGTCCGTGCCGATACCGACGTTGACGCCCGGCCGATAGCGCGTGCCGCGCTGGCGGATGATGATGTTGCCCGCGACGACCTGCTCGCCGCCGAACACCTTCACGCCGAGGCGCTTGCTGTGGGACTCGCGGCCGTTCTTGGTGCTGCCGCCTGCCTTTTTGTGTGCCATGAGTGCTGTGCTCCGATTGTCGGACCGGAAAAGGATCAGCCGGCCTCGATGCCGGTGACCTTCACTTCGGTGAACTGCTGACGGTGGTTCTTCATGCGCAGGTAGTGCTTGCGGCGGCGGAACTTGACCACGCTGACCTTGTCGCCCTGGCCATGCTTCTGGACCGTGGCCCGCACGGCCGCGCCGCCGAGCAGCGGGGCGCCGACCTTCACGGACTCGCCCGCACCGACCAGCAGCACCTTGTCGAAGGTGACCTCGGCGCCGGGCTCGGCCGCGAGCTTCTCGATCCGCAGCACGCTGCCCTGCTCGACCCGATACTGTTTGCCGCCCGTGGCGATGACCGCGTACATGCTGCGCTCCAATGCGAAAAGGCCGCGCATTTTACGGCCTGCCCCCGGCCGGGTCAAACGTGAATTTTCTTCTGGCTCAATGACTTGGAAGCA
>JADLDF010000100.1 GCA_020846815.1 Gammaproteobacteria bacterium
CTAGCGGCTTAATGGCCCGCGATCACCAGTACGACTCGACAGGAGAGGGTCATGACTTCCCCCAGGCGACTTTGGTGGGCGCTCGGCCTGATGGCGCGCGCGCTGCTGCCGGCGCTGCGGGATCGCTCGGACAGCCAGCCGCTCGTCTGGCTGCTGTTCCTCTCGACCGTCGCGTTCTGGAACCTCGTGGGCGCGGGCCTGTTCGGCTTCCTGATCAATCCGCCGATCTCGCTCTACTACGTGCAGGGCCTGAACCTGACCCCGACCCACGGCCATGCGGCGCTGTTTGGCGTCTACGGCATGCTGGGCATCGGCCTGATGCTCATCTGCCTGCGGGGTCTCGGCGCGCGCAGTGCGTGGCGCGACGGGCTGCTGGCACCTGCGTACTGGCTGCTGAACATGGGTCTCGCGGCGATGGTGCTGCTGTCGCTGCTGCCGGCGGGCATCTACCAGGCCTGGGCGAGCATCACCCACGGGTTCTGGTACG
This sequence comes from Gammaproteobacteria bacterium, assembly GCA_020846815.1. The sequence goes on from JADLDF010000100.1 coordinate 488, forward strand.
CGCGTTCGGCCGAGATCATCCACTCGCCGCTGATGGAGCGGCTGGTCTGGATGCGCGTGCCCGGCGACGTGATCTTCGCCGCGGGCGCGGTGTTCCTCGCCGTGTTCGCCTTCCGTCTGTGATCCGGCAGCCGGGGCGTCGTACCGGCGCCGCAGCCGGATGCGGCGCGAGCCTCGTCACCGGCGGGCTGAGCGGTTCTTCCCGATCCGGTCGCACATCGGCGATGCATCGGTTGCAGTTGCAGACGAGAGTCGTCCCGCAAGCAGCGCCGAGAATGTGCGGTCTCGAAGAAATCAGCCTCCCACGGTGCGGCGGCTCGCACATCGGCCTGTCGTAGCGCGCCGGCGCGGTGCAGAGTCGGACGTCTCCACGACACGGGATCGGGAGACCAGACCATGTTCTGCATCCGTCGGTCATACGCGACTTGCACCGCGGCGGCGCTGTGCGGCGCGCTGCTGGCGGCCGCTGCGCCGGCTGCGAACGATCGCGAGTCCCGCGATGGCCTGCCGCGGTTCGTCGCGCGCATGTCGCCCACACAGGAAGTGCCGCCGATCTCCTCACCTGCGCGCGGCAGCTTCAGCGCGGTCATCGACGAGGCCGCGCGCACGATCCGTTACGAGCTCAGCTACGAGGGCTTCGAGTCGCCGGTCGTGCAGGCGCATCTGCACGCGGCCCAGCCGGGCGTCAACGGCGGCATCATGGTCTGGCTCTGCGGCACGCCCGCGCTGCCGGGACCGCCGGGCACGCCCGAGTGTCCCGCCGGCCCGGGAGCGATCCAGGGTGAGCTGACCTCCGACCAGATCGTCGGCCCGACGGCGCAGGGCATCTCGCCCGGCGAGTTCGACGAGGTGATCCGCGCGATCCGCAACGGCATCGTCTACGCCAACGTGCACACGGCGCAGCATCCCTCCGGCGAGATCCGCGGCCAGCTGCGTCGCGGCATGACACCCGCGCCCGGCGGTGCGGCTGCTTCGGGTGCGGACGACGGCCAAGGGGAAAGTGCGCCCGCCACGGCGCCTCAGCCGGTGCCGCCACCGGCACCGTTCAGCTCCGTGCTGCGCACGACCTGAGCGGCGCGGTTCAGCGCGTCGCGAAGGTCGCCGCGTACTGCTCGCGCAGCCGCGCCTTCTGCACCTTGCCCATGGCATTGCGCGGCAGGTCGTCGACGAAGAACACGCGCTTGGGCTGCTTGAACCGCGCGAGCCGGTCGCGCAGCGCGGCCAGCACCTCGGCCTCGGTGAGCGCCGCGCCTTCGCGTGGCGCGACGACCGCCACCACGCCCTCGCCGAAGTCCGGATGCGGCACGCCGATGACCGCGGACTCGATGACACCGGGCAGGGCGTCGATCTCCAGCTCGATTTCCTTCGGATAGATGTTGAAGCCGCCGCTGATCACGAGGTCTTTCGCCCGCCCGACGATCGCGACGCGGCCGGTCGCATCCTGGGTCGCGACGTCGCCCGTGATGAAGTAGCCGTCGGCGCGGAATTCCTCGGCGGTCTTCTGCGGCATGCGCCAGTAGCCCTTGAACAGATTGGGCCCGCGGATCTCGAGCACGCCGGGCTCGCCGCGCGGCAGCTCGCTGCCGTCGGCAGCGGCGACGCGCAGCTCCACGCCCGGCAGCGCGAAGCCCACGCTGCCGGCGAGGCGCTCGCCGTCGCAGGGGTTGGAGGTGATCATGCCGGCCTCGGTCATGCCGTAGCGCTCGAGGATGCGCTGGCCGCTGCGTCGCTCGAATTCTTCGAAGGTCGCGGGCAGCAGCGGCGCCGAACCGCAGACGAAAAGCCGCATGTTGCGCGTTGCGTCGCGGCCGAAGCGCGCGTCGTCGAGCAGACGCACGTAGTAGGTGGGCACGCCCATGAACACGGTCGATTGCGGCAGCAGCGCCAGGATCGACGGTAGCTCGAAGCGCGGCAGCAGGCGCGTGGTCGCGCCGGAGAGCAGCGCGCAGTGCGTGGCGATGAACAGGCCGTGCACGTGGTAGACCGGCAGCGCATGCAGCAGCACGTCCTGTGCCGTGAAGCGCCACAGCGCGACCAGGGCGCGCGCGTTCGATTCGAGATTGCCGTGCGAGAGCATTGCGCCCTTGGAACGCCCGGTCGTGCCCGAGGTGTAGAGGATCGCCGCGAGATCGCCGCTCGCGCGGGGCTCGGTACGACCGGCGTCTGCGGTGTCTTCCGTGCCGGAGGGAGCCGCTGCAACTACCTCGCTCCAGCGGCCGGCGCCGCGCGCATCGAGCGTCCAGAGGCGCGCGCCGCAGGCCGCCGCCACGGGAGACAGCGCGGCCTGCCGGGTCGGATCGCAGATCATCAGGCGCGGCTCGCAGTCGAGTGCGAAATAGCGCAGCTCCGCCGCCGTGTAGGCGGTGTTCAGCGGCACGAACACGGCGCCGGCGCGCAGGCAGCCGAGATAGAGCAGCAGGAACTCCGGGGATTTCTCGGCCTGCACGAGCACGCGATCGCCCGGGCGCACGCCGGCGGCGCGCAGCGCCGCGGCCTGGCGCGCCGAATCGTGACGCAGGTCCGCGAAGCTCCAGCTGCCGCGTTCCGGCACGATCCAGCAGGCGCGCGCGCCCTGTGTCGCGGCGACCGCGTCGATCGCGGCATAGAGGTTGGCATCGGCGGCGGGCGCGGCATTCATGGCGCAGGAATCCAGTTGATCTCGGTGGCGGTGCGGGGGCCGACGACGACGTCCGCGAGCGACTCGGGCATCTCGGCCCGCGCGGTGGAGACGGGTATCCGGCCGGCCATGATCTCGGCGGCATCCTGCGGATGGCGCGGCTGCGCGTCCGGATCTGCATAGCCGTCGGGAAAGACCGGCAGCCCGCTGCGCGGATCGTACTTGTCGGTCGCGCCGAGCGTGTGCAGCACTTCGTGTGCGATCACGATCGCGTTCTGCTCGTCCTGCGCCTCGTCCGCGAACGCGTACACCACGCCGAGCAGGCCCTTCTGCAGGCCGAGCGAATGCGGCACCACGAGGGTCGCCGCGGGATCGTGGAAGAGCACGAACACGCGCACGTCGGCGAGCGAGTCGCGCGCGTGGCGCCAGGCGTAGGCGCGCATGCGCAGGCTCCAGAGCATGCGCCCGCCGACCCCGGCACCCGGGTCGAGGCGCGGCGGCGCCGCGGCGAGCGGCGGATGCAGGTCGACTTTCACCGGGCGCGCGAGACTCACGTCATGGGCACCTGCTTCGCGCTCGAAGAAGCGCTCGATGTCGGTGAAGCTCTCCGGTTGCAATGCAGCGAGATAGGCCTGCGTGGCCGATCGCGAGTCGGCGGCGATCGGAAAGATGCCGATCCAGAGCGTGCTGTCCCAGTCGGTCGTGCGGCGCCGGTCGACCCAGCTGCCGACCGCGACGACGAACAGCACCGTGAGCAGCACGGCGATGCGCA